>NZ_DAMDQC010000064.1:0-23094 GCF_032082325.1 Pantoea sp. CTOTU50773
CGACAGCGTTAACGCACTCAATGTGATAGTTGCGTTATAATCGCCGTTGTTTGGATACGACGTTGCGCCCAGTTCAAACTGATTGTGTACAACCCTTTGTTGCTGTTAGCGGTTAAGCACCGACGTATTTGGGTCGAGCCCCATGACAGCACCACCGATAGTGTGTGAGCTGTCATAGGCGCGGAACGGGGAGTTGTGTTTATCCGGGAAGGCTTCGGTCTCCCAGCTTTTGGCACCCGTAAAACGGTAATGATGGCGAATGGGCATCTGGTATGCATTCAGAGACGGGTGCAAGAGTGACCGAATCCGGCGTTTGGTCGTGCGTTCTCGTTGCATGAAGTGGCGCTCGGCGCGCTGCACCAGCATGGTAATGCACAGCAATGGCAAAGACTCACGCGGCAGGGAGAACAGATGCTGAGGCAGATTGCGCAGGGCACATTGCAAAGCGAGTCGTTACTGCACTACGCATGCGAACAGCTACCGGCGCAACTGCTGGCTCTGCAGCATCGCAATTTCAGTGGTAAGCAGGTCATTCTGCTTTAGTTGAGAAAAGCGAAAGCACGCTCGCTTGTCTGCACAATATCGATAGCCGGATTATGTCACTCGTAACACGGCTAATTGTTTTTAATCATTTCTCACAGCAGTGGAAGCCATTACAGCATCCTAACATCCCCCCTGTCGGGTGCTATCTCGGCACCGTTCTTCAGTTCAGGTAATGCATTGCTTGTATCCACTCGCAGAGAGCGGTATTCACCGCACCCATCATGCTGTATTCTGCTGCATATTGCAATATTTTGCGGCTTTGAGACCGACATGCATAAAACAGCCAGACAAAAATTATTGATGGAATTGCTGCTTGAACAAGGGCAGGTGGGAATTGGGCAGCTTGTTGAAAAGTTGCAGGTTTCTGCGGATACCGTGCGTCGCGACCTGGCCGATCTGGAAAAACAGGGTCTGGCGCAGAAAAACCATGGTGGAGCCGTGGCACTGGATCTGTCAGTGATGAATCGCCACCAGCGCAGCGCACTGATTCCCGATGTCAAAATTGAACTTGGCAGGCAGGTAGCGGAAAAAATACCGGCAGGTGCCACGCTGTTTCTGGATGCGGGCAGCACAGTGCTGGCGGTCGCCACGTTGCTAAAAGGCCCAGCAACGGTCATCACTACGTCACTGGATATTGCCCATCACCTCAGTGATAAGCCGGATGTCGAACTCATTCTTCTGGGCGGCAAATGGGACAAGCAACAACGGCTGTTTTCCGGCAGCGCCACGCTATCTCTGCTTGAAAAGTATCGTGCCGACATCGCCATTCTGGGGGCTTGTGCGCTGCATGCCCGGTTTGGATTGAGTGCCAGCCAGGAGGGTGACGCTGAGGTGAAGCGCGCCATGCTGGCGGCAAGCAGCGAACACTGGGTGGTGGCCGATCATATGAAGCTCAACCGTTGTGAACCCTATCTGGTCGCACCGCTCACCGATATCCATCAACTTTTCCTTGATGCGCCCTGGAGCGAGTTTGACGTCACCGACGCTACACAGGTCAACATCACACATTCTTAATGGCAAGAGGAGTCAGAAATGAGTATTCAGAAAGAGATTCGCGTCGCCCTCATCGGCTACGGATTTGTCGGTAAAACATTTCATGCACCTTTAATTCAATCCGTTCCCGGTTTGAAGCTGCATGTTGTTTCGTCTGGCAGTGAGGAGAAGGTCAAAAAGGACCTGCCTGACGTCATCGTTCTCGACTCCCCGGAAGCGGCCATCCAGCATGCTGATATTGATTTGGTGGTGATCGCCTCGCCCAATGCGACTCATGCACCTCTGGCGAAGCTGGCGCTGAATGCCGGTAAGCATGTGGTGGTGGATAAACCCTTTACGCTGGATTTGGCAGAGGCCAGAGAACTGGCGGCACTGGCCAGCGAGAAGAGATTACTGCTCTCAGTATTTCAGAACCGCCGCTGGGATACCGATTACCTGGGGGTGAAAAAGGTCATCGATTCTGGCGCAATCGGCCATGTCAAACATTTCGAGTCTCACATCGACCGATTCCGCCCGGAAGTGCGCGACCGCTGGAGAGAACACGATATTCCTGGCAGCGGCTTATGGTTCGACATTGGGCCTCATATCATCGACCAGGCGCTGCAACTTTTCGGACTGCCAGAAACCGTTTCTGGTGACATCGCCGTTCTGCGTCATGGTGGGAAAAGCAATGACTGGGCACACGTCACGCTCAGCTACCCGGAGCATAAAGTGATCCTGCATGCCAGCATGCTCGCCGCGGGTGGCGTGTCACGCTTTACCGTTCACGGGGACAAAGGCAGCGTGGTTAAACCCAAAGCCGACCAGCAGGAAGCGCAACTGATTGCTGGCATCGAACCGGGTTCCGCGACCTGGGGCGAAGATCAGGATGATTTGATGGTGTTTGACAGTAATCTGCAGGTCACGTCACTCAAAACGCCAAAAGGCGACCAGCGTCAGTACTACATCCAGGTGCGTGATGCGCTGGCGGGCAAGCAGGCTAATCCAGTTTCTCCCGCTCAGGCGATTGCCGTCATGGCGGTGATTGAAGCGGCAGTGCGCTCATCAGAGACCGGTACGGTGCAGAAACTCGCGCTGAGTGAAGCCGAAGCTGGTGCGTTTTATCAACGGAGTTAGCCGGCCGGGGCTTTACGGACAAGCTTTTATACGCTGGTAGAAGCCTGCCAGCGGATTAGAAGCCTCTGGCAAGCCTGTCATACATGGAATCAATCGTGCCGCAATGGAATCTCACATCTCCGATAGCTGCGCGATTGATGTCCTGATCTTCTTCGCAAGATTTTATCCAAGGCAATGAAGGATGAAATTTGGTGAAATGCATGCACGCTTAGCTACGATCATCATTGCCATCGATGTTGCTCGCTTCTTACCCAAGTCATCATCGCAGTGAGAAATTGACCTGATTCATATTTTGATGCATGATGACATCAGTTTGTGAATCATATGAGGTGGCGAGATGCGTACTACAGTGACGATTGATGATGTGCTGTATGCTCAGGCTCTGGATATGGCCGATCCAGATATGGACAAGGCTGATATTTTCCGTGAAGCGATGAAAACGTTTGTTCGGGTACAAGCGGCAAAGCGCCTTGCTTCATTGGGTGGCGCAGCGCCTGAAATGGAAAGCATTCCCCGCCGTCGCGAGGAACCGTCTGCATAATGTCCATTCTGGTTGATACATCTGTCTGGGTAGATCATTTCAAAAACAGAAATGAAGAGTTAGTGCGGTTACTGAGCGGGGACCTGGTATTGATTCATCCAATGGTGATTGGAGAACTTGCCTGCGGCACTCCGCCAGCGCCCCGCGTGCGCACACTCCGTGACCTGAACTTGTTACCGCAATGCCACCAAGCCAGCATGAGTGAGGTGATGGCATTTATTGAAAATAAAATGCTGTACGGACACGGCTGTGGCCTGGTGGATATCACCTTGCTTGCATCTGCTCTCATTACCCCCGGAGCAACGCTCTGGACGCTTGATAAACGGCTCGTCAAGTTAGCCAATCATCTTAATGTAGGTTATCAGCCTGTTCACTAACGTTAACTTCATCGTAAGTTATCCCGCCCGCACAATCATAGCGAGATGAACCCGCCTTCGCGGTCGCTAACAACACCATATTCAACTACAACCATACGCGTTCCGATATACCCCCGCAGCACCAACCTCGCGCCAGATTGGGCCTACAACAACAGCGATTCCAAAAAGGTGTTCGCCAGCCTGAAGCAGACGTTTAATAACGGCTGGGAGCTGAACCTGAGCGGCTCGCACACCGAAGCCACCATGGACAGTAAGTTGCTGTATATCGACGGTTACTTTGCTAAATCGACCGGTATCGGTATCGGCCCTTATGAGGGCTATGACTTGTTAGGCGGCACCGGCTACAACACCGCAAAACGCAAAGAAGATACCGCAGACGCTTATGTCACCGGTCCGTATGAACTCTTTGGCCGCCAGCATGAATTAATGGCGGGTGTCACCTATATTCGTCAGCACGACCGCTACGTCAGTGCCTCCACCAGCTTCACCTCGGCAGACGTTGGCGACTTTAACGACTGGGGCAACTATCCAGAACCGGATTGGGACGATCAGGCGCTGTCGCAGGATAATGTGATCCGTCAGAAATCCGCTTACTTAGCGACGCGCATTTCACTGGCCGATCCACTGCATCTGATCCTTGGCGCGCGTTACACGCAATACAACGCCAACACGCTGACGCAGAATATGGAGAAGAACAACATCACGCCGTATGCAGGCCTGGTGTATGACATCAACGATACCTATTCCGCCTACGCCAGCCATACCTCGATTTTCACACCGCAGACCTATCGTAATGCGCAGGGTGCTTATCTCTCTCCTGTCACCGGTAAAAGCTATGAAACCGGGATCAAGGGCGACTGGATGAACAGCCGCATCACCGCATCGCTGGCGGTGTTCCGTATCGAGCAGGATCACCTGGGCGCGACGGATTATGCGCTGGTGCCAGGCAGTACCGATTACGCTTACTACGAGCAGAACGGCACGGTGAGTAAAGGTGTTGAATTTGAAATCAACGGTGCGGTGACCGATAACCTGCAGATGACCTTGGGTGCAACGCGCTATGTGGCGAAAGATGGCGAAGATGCCGCGCTGAACCCAACCCAGCCGCGTACTTCACTGAAGCTGTTCACCAGCTATCGCCTGCCGATGCTGCAGGATCTTACTGTGGGCGGCGGTGTGAACTGGCAGACGCACACCTGGGATAACGTAGCGGGCCCTGGCGGAACTTCAACGCTGTATGCAGAGCAGGGCAGCTACGCGCTGGTGGATCTGTTCGGTCGTTATCAGGTCACCAAACAACTCTCCGTGCAGGCCAACCTGAACAACCTGTTCGACAAGATGTATAACATCAATGTGGGCAGAAACACGGTGTACGGCGAACCGCGTAACGTTTCTATCTCCTCGAACTACCGATTCTGATTTGGCTGAATTCTCCACGGAGAAAGGCCCTGTCATAATCTGATTGCTGGAACCTTCACGCCTGGTGTGCGGAGGTTCCAGCGTCACACCCTTCAGGTAAAGTTAATCCCGCAACACCTCAATGAATAATCACAAGTCTCTATACTTAACGTCATTCGTTACATTGAGGGCGTAAGTTTTGACACCAGAATCTGAACATATTGATGCCATGGCCTGGCAGGAACTGCATAACGCAGCAAACGACCCTCACGCCGGGTTTCGTTATCTGAACATCTGCACCATTGATACTGCGTTCAAACCACAGGCTCGCATGATGGTGTTAAGGCGGACGGACAGTGCCCAGCGGCTTCTGGAATTTCACACCGATATCCGCAGTGCAAAATGGCAGGAATTAGCCCTCAATCCCGCTGCAACGGTATTGGGATTTTGCTCGCAATCGCGTCTGCAGTTACGTTTGCAGGGTTTTTTCAAACGATATGAACCAGCAAGCACTCTCGCCGGGCAAACGTGGCAAGGGCTGTCAGTCTGGACGCGCAGGAGTTATTCAGGCGGGCCGCCGGGAGAAGAGTTGTTGTCTCCGCGCGATCAAACCTGGCATGCTGAAAGTGAGGAGAGCGGGGAAGGCGGTCAGCGCCATTTTGGTGTGTTGGTTTTTCAGGCTGAGTCGCTCGACTGGTTTCGCCTTGAGCGCGACAATAATCGCAGGGCGCGACTGACTTATTCCGCAACGGGAAGTCTGGCTTCATTCAACTGGGTCAACCCCTGAAGATTCTGCGGCGTTCTATTCCCTCGTAATAACAGCCTCGCTTTGTTATCTGTGCAGCGCAAATAACACGTTGTTGAGGATGTGGATGCCAGCGAGGGTTAACCCACGATCTGAATTCGAAAATCAAAAAAAGTCTGCTGCACACATTTCTCAGATCCAACGAAATACCGTGAGTCAGATCTCATTTTTCAAATCCTGACTATACTCATACCTTTCTTTACACAGTGTCAGCTGTGTTTTTAGCAACCTATGGAAGCTCAAATGCAAAACTCTTCTCCGCCCCCATCGGACGATGGCGGCTCGCTCAATTTAACCGTGCAGCAACGTCTGTTCTTTGTGGTGTTAGTCGCCACCATGGGCGCGCTGGCGTTCGGTTATGACACGGGCATCATTTCCGGTGCGCTGCCTTATATGACTCTGCCGACCTCGCAGGGTGGGCTTGATCTCACCCCCTTTACCGAAGGGCTGGTGACTTCTGCGCTCACATTCGGCTCAGCGTTCGGTGCCTTCGTTAGCGGCTTTGTCTCTGATCGCTTTGGCCGCCGAATTACGCTGCGCAGCCTGGCCGTGCTATTCGTTGCTGGTGCGTTAGGCACCACCATCGCGCCGAATCTTGAGATCATGGTGGTGATGCGATTTATCCTCGGATTCGCCGTGGGTGGCGGATCCTCCACGGTTCCGGTGTTTATCGCTGAGATTGCGGGTCCGAAACATCGTGCGCCGCTGGTAAGCCGTAATGAGTTGATGATTGTGTCAGGCCAGTTGCTGGCTTACATCGTCAGTGCGGCGATGAGTCTGTTAATGCACGATCCGAGCATGTGGCGTTATATGTTGTCGCTGGCGATGATCCCGGGTGTGCTGCTGTTTATTCGCACCTTTTCTGTCCCGGCCTCACCGCACTGGATGGTGGCCGACGGGCGCATAAAAGAGGCGTTACGTATTCTGCGTAAATTGCGTGAGAATCCACGCGAAATCAAAAAAGAGATGGCGGAGATGCGCCAGAACGCGCGCGAAGCCCGTCAGGGGCCGCCCGCTCGTGAACTGCTGAAGGAAAAATGGATAGTGCGACTTCTGCTGCTGGGCTGTGGCATGGGGATCGTGGCGCAATTCACCGGTGTGAATGCTTTTATGTATTACACGCCTATCATTCTTAAAAGTACCGGACTTGGCACCAGCGCGTCGATCGCCGCCACGATAGGCAACGGCGTGGTATCTGTGATCGCGACTTTTGCCGGCATCAAAGCGATCAGCCATTTTGGTCGCCGCCCAATGCTGATCACCGGGTTATCGGTGGTGATCGCCATGCAGCTGGCGCTGGGGGCGGTGCTGATACTGATGCCGCACAGTTTAGTACAAAGCCTGCTGGCGCTGGCCTGCATCCTGGTGTTTCTCTTCTTTATGCAGATGTGTATTTCGCCCGTGTATTGGCTGCTGATGTCTGAGCTGTATCCGATGAAAGTACGTGGCGTATTGACCGGTTCTGCCGTCGCTTTTCAGTGGATATGTAACGCCATCGTTGCGTTAGCTTTCCCGCCGTTGCTGTCGCTGGTGGGAAATAATGCGTTCTTTATCTTCGCTGCGATCAACGTGGCTTCCCTGGTGTTTGTCGCGGTGATGTTGCCTGAAACCCGTGGCAAATCGCTGGAAGAGATTGAATCTCACATGCGTGAACATTTTGGTGAGAGCACGACTGAAACGGTAGCTTCAGCGTAGTGGTTGAAATCGTATTATGACCCGCTGCCGACCCTGTGGCTTTTGGCTGCACGGCGGCAGCGTTCCGAGCAGTATTGCACCTCTTCCCAGCAATTTTCCCACTTTTTACGCCAGGTCATCGGCTTATGGCACTGCCTGCAGTAGCGGACTGGCAGGGATTTTTTGTTTCCTTTGAAATCTTTCATATCGTTTGAATGGGGCTTTTTCCAATAATTGGACTGCTGACATAGAGCTGGACACCGGAGCAATGACATTGCCTATCGCACGCCATTTGAGCGGGACGGTAAGGAGTGCTTCGAGCAGATCAGGCGTCAAACAATAGTAGATCATTTGGTGAGGATGGTCGTTTCATGTTGCCAGGGTTGCTATTCAGGTATGACGCGCTGATGGTTCGCGCTCCTGGCATTAATCATTAATAACAGAACGAATAAAACGGTTTAACCTTGAGTCAAACCTGTGCAGCGCTGCTGCTAACAACGTTAAGGGATAAAGATGAGTCAACTATTTAGTGCCGCAAAGATTGGAGAGCTTGAGCTGGAGAACCGCATCGTGATCGCCCCGATGTGCCAATACTCCGCCGATGCGGGATGCGCCAGCAGCTGGCACCGCATCCATTTAGGTTCACTGGCGCTTTCTGGCGCAGGATTGCTGATTCTGGAAGCCACCGCCGTTGAACCGGCAGGTCGTATCTCGCCGGGAGATCTCGGGCTGTGGGATGACAAGACGGAAGCCGCGTTACACAGCGTGCTGTCTGACATTCGCGCCTGGTCACCCATCCGCCTGGGTATCCAGCTGGGCCACGCCGGGCGTAAAGCCTCATGCCGTGCGCCATGGCAGGGAGGGCATCAACTGCCGGAGAGTGAAGGTGGCTGGCAAACGGTGGCTCCTTCAGCGATCAGCTTTGCAGAGCAAGATCATGCACCGACCGCACTGGATGAAGCGGGACTGGTGCGCATTAAACAGGCATTTGTAGATAGCGCGCAGCGTGCGGTACGTCTGGGTATTGAGTTGATTGAAATCCACGCGGCACACGGTTATCTGCTGCACAAGTTCCTGTCGCCGCTGAGCAACCAACGTCAGGACCAATACGGTGGTTCGCTGGAGAATCGTTTACGTTTCCCACTCGAGGTGTTTGCGGCGGTACGTGGGGCTGTGCCTGCTTCGATTCCGGTTGGCGTGCGTCTCTCTGCCAGCGATTGGGTTGAGGGTGGCTGGGATGTTGAGCAATCCATTATGTTTAGCCAGCAGCTTGAAGCGCAGGGCTGTGATTATGTGCATGTATCGAGCGGTGGGCTATCGCCACAGCAAAGCATCACTGTGGGGCCCGGTTATCAGCTGCCGTTTGCACGCGATATCCGCCAACAGGTGAAGATTCCGGTTATCGGCGTGGGCTTGATTACCGAACCGCAGCAGGCAGAAGCGGTGGTAGAGCAGGGGGACGCGGATCTGGTTGCGTTAGGACGTGCCGTGCTCTACAACCCGCACTGGCCATGGCAGGCGGCTGCCGCGTTGAATGCGCAGGTCAAGGTTCCGTCACAATATTTGCGTTCTGAACCACATGGCGTGAAGGGGACGCTGGTTTAGTTTTAATTAGCCAGGCGGCTCTACTGGAGTGACCCGATTTATAAAATGTTCTACAACCCGCCGGCGATGCTGGAAGGACGAGGTTTTAACTTTGGGCACGCGTCGAGTTCTGATATGAACCGGGCCAGAAGGCCCGGCATTTATTTCTAATGCGCCATATAAAACTCAGGCCATCAATTCGTAACAAATCGCACCTATCTGGTCCACGGCATTGAGCAGCTGTGCCGTCAGTTTGTTGGCACAGTTTAACCGCAGGAAGCTCTGTAACTCCGCCCCCGGTGAAAACAGCGGTCCAGGGCTAACCCCAGCGCGCGACGATGCACTTCCAGCGCATTGACCGGATGCGGAAGTTCAACCCACAGCAAAAAACCGGCTTCCGGTGCAGGAATGACGAAGTAGCCCGAGCGCGGACCGCGCCATAATCAATCCTTCCGCTTCCAGACAACGCAGCGCTTCCAGAGTGGTGGGCAAACTTACCTGTTCGCGTTCGGCCAGTTTGCATTCGGAGATCATACGATCGCCGGGTCGCAGCGCACCGGAGGCGAGGGTGTGTCGCAGACTCTCAGCAATGCGGCGGTAATGTGGGGACGATAATGACGAGGCGGGCATGTCGATCTGTGCAGTCTGATTTTCATTGAATCTGACTATACAGACGATGATGAGTGCCATCTATAGTGTCGGGCATGAACCAGACAAGGAGGCACTATGCATTGCGATATCTTCGACCTTTCCCGCTATTTCCGCCGCATCAATTACACCTGCCCTGCAGCCGCCGATTCCACCACGCTGCACGCCATTATGCGTCATCAACTTTTCTCCGTGCCGTTTGAGAATCTCGACGTTCAGGCAGGAAAAGTTGTCTCGCTGGTGCCTGAAGAGATCAGTGACAAGATTCTGCATCAGGGGCGAGGGGGCTACTGTTATGAGGTCAACGGGCTGTTTGCCATGGCGCTGGAAGCGTTAGGTATTCCCTACCGTTTTGTGGCAGCAAGGCCGATGTTCTACCCGGTACGCCGTCCCAAAACCCACATGGCAATCATTGCTGAAGTTGATGGCCGCCAGTGGCTGTGCGATCTCGGGTTTGGTCGCTACGGCATCCGAGCACCCATAGCCTTAGATCAGCTCAATAACGATATTAAACAGGATTTCGATACCTTCAAACTCACCTGTGACGCGCATGGCGAGTATCTGCTGCAGGCGAAGGTAGAAGGGGAGTGGTGTAACCAATACGGCTTTGACCTGTCACCGCAAGAGTGGATTGACTTTGCCCCGGCGAATTACCTCAACTCGACGCATCCTGATGCGATTTTTGTGCAGAAACGACTCATTATGCAGCATTGTCCGGAGGGACGGATGATCCTGCTGGGAGATATGTTGAAAACGGTGACGGCGAATGGCGTGGAAAAGCAGCAGCTGGCGGAAGAGGAAATTGATGCTGTGCTGCAAAGCCGCTTTGGGTTAGTTAGCCGTACATAGGAACGTCAAAAGAACGAGGCAGGAAATTATTGGGGATAAATATCCTTGTAAGCCAGAACCTTTGTGCGGCGTTAACTGAGCATATTTTGACGATGGTTATGGCTCCAACGAAATTTTTGATTTCCATATGATTAAACGTTTTTAGTCCTTGTTGGCTCAATACAAGCCATGAGCCTCACATAACAGGCTCATGGCTATGCACATTCTTCTCAACGTTTTTTTAGAAGATATGACTCAAGACTTCACTCTTTCCGCTGCAACGTAATCCGCGTCAGTTCAGAAGGGCGTCCCAGTCGTATTGCCATGCCTGGCCAGAGCGCAGTGCCGTTATTCACATAGAGTTGCATGCCATCCACATCATAAAGTCCTGAGACAAAGCCCGCATTGGGTTTTGCAAACAAGCGGTCAAAACCGACGATCAGTCCGCCGTGGGTGTGACCAGATAGCTGCAAATCGACTTTGTGCGTTGCGTTCTGGCGCGCATTACGCGGTTGATGATCCATCAAGATTACCGGAGCGTCAGCAGGAACACCCTCCAGCGCCAGCTCAAGGTTAGGGCCAGTGGCTTCTCTGCGGGAGGCTGAAACATCGGGCAGACCGGCGATCGCTAGCTCCGCGCCGCCGCGTTTAATGAGGGTATGGCTGTTGAGCAAAGGTTGCAGTCCTAACGTCGCAAGATGTTCGGTCCAGCGTTGCTGTTCAAAGAAATACTCATGGTTGCCAGTGATGGCATAAACGCCGTCCGGCGCATGTAACCCTCGCAGCGGCTCCACGTCATTTCTGCGATTTTCCAGGGTGCCATCTATAACATCGCCCGTTACCAGGATCAGGTCAGCATCCAGCGTCATGGCCTTTTTCACCATGGCTGCGGTCCATGCGGCGTTGAACACTTTGGTGATATGCAGGTCGGTGAGCTGAAGCAGCTGGTAGCCTTCGAACTCGCGCGGCAGGTTATCGATTTTGATCGTCACTTCTTTTACGGGCGGCACACGTATGGCCTGATTGACGCCCACCGCCGACATCACCATGGCAAAGAGTGCAGCAACATAACGTACGCCAGGCGCCATCTGCAGCGGGTGTCTTAGCAGCAGGGAAATGACTGTTACTACATCAAATAGTATTTGGGTGAACGCGAGGAGTAACACCGTGCCAAAGGCCCAGCTGAACAGGATGGTGACGGCGCGCGGCATTTCAGGTGAGAATATACCGCCCGGCGTAAATCGGCTAATTAAAAGATATTGAGAAGCCAGCAAAACCACCAAAGATAGGATGATTTTCAACACTAACGGCATGGCTAATGGAAAAACGAATCGCGCAATAACATACCAACTCGGTATGCTGAATATCAGATGAAACATCACTCTCTTCCCTGTTTTAAAGCGCTGAATCAGCGCGAAAATCAAACTTATCATCGTAAGTGATGACTATAGTAAAAGTTTATTTAGGGACAGTCGTGTTGTTGTTCTTGCGTGGGCATTATCGTTTTCATCAGAAATGGCGTTTATATTAGTGTTTTTGGTCTCGAATTAAAGGGGTTGCCTCGCGTAATTATTATTTTCGCGGTATAATACGTATAAATTATCGTTTTCACCTGGATGTTAAAGGATTCAGCCGATGCTGGTGGGATTTAAGGCGCTCTGCAAGCGCTATCACATTGAACTGGTTCAGCCACTTCGCGTGGAATCGGCTATTGGCACGGTTCGCGCCACCCATGAGAACCAGGGACGCATCGAAAAGCGCTATCCTCCGAGCTATCAACCTGAGGATAGCTTCTCAGGTCATTTTGCCTTTGGCCTCAAATATGAAGAGATCCATCTGGAATTTTTTGCCCGGCTCTTCGCTGCCATCGGCCCTGAACCGATCGAAAGCTGGTGCCTGCGCGAGCCCTTTGGCCAATACGCCCGCCGTACCGGTTTTCTCTATGAATGGCTAACAGGTAACACGCTCACCAACGTGTCCGATGTCGCTAACGGCGGGTATATTGCGGCGATCTCCGCGAAGGACTATCTGACGCGAACTTTAGCAATCAAGAATAAACGCTGGCGTATCAATGATAACTTACCCGGCTCACCAGACTTTTGTCCTGTTATTCGCCGCACGCCTGAGATTGAGAGTGCCATTTCCTTCGATGTCACGGCCGCGCTACACGAACTGGATGATACTTTCGGCGCAGATGTTCTGCTGCGAACCGCCAGTTGGTTAACCTTCAAAGAATCCCGCGCCAGCTTTTTGATTGAGAAAGAGGCGGAGCAGGCCGATCGTATTCAGCGCTTCGCCCATGTGATCGCACAATATTGCGGCCAAATTGACGATCCACTCAGTGATGAAAGCCTGCATATTCTGCAAAGAGGCATTCTCGGTCACGATGCGTTGGGACTGGGGCTGCGTCGCTCGCCGGTGTTTGTCGGACAGGCGACGATGCGCGAAGATATCGTTCACTACGTCGCACCGCAGTTTGAAGATCTGCCGCAGTTTATGCGCGGATTGCAGGAGTTTGAGATCGCCACCCGTGGCGCCGAGCCTCTGGCCAGAGCGGGCGTGATTGCTTTCGGCTTTGTCTATATTCATCCGATGCGCGACGGCAATGGCCGTATTCATCGCTTCCTGATTAATGACTCGTTAATTCGCGACGGCGCCATTCCTGAAGGCGTTATTCTGCCGGTCTCTGCCAGTATTACCAGCTCGCTGGATTTCCGTGTTGGCTATGATCGCACGCTGGAAGTGTTTTCTAAACGCCTGATGCGCCGCTACGCCACCTCATGCCATTTTGGTGAGATTGTGACGTATGGCGACGGTACACCGAGCAATTTCTATTTCACTGATTATGAAGATGCGCGTTACGCCTGGCGTTACCCTGATTTAACTTCTCACGTGCTTTATACCGCTAAAGTGATTGAGCACACCGTGCGCGTGGAAATGGCCGATGAAGCCAGAGTGCTGACGATATTCCAGAAGGCACAGGAGAGGCTGAAGGAAGTGCTGGAGATGCCGGATCAGGATGCGAATCGGATAATTCGATCATTGAAAGAGAATGGCTGGCAGGTGTCAGGGAAGTTGAGAAAGGAGTACCCGCCGCTAGAGGATACGGCAAGGGCGGATAAGATCGTTGAGGCGGTCAAGTCAGCGTTTGAAGAGAGGAGTTAAGATCAGTTGGGTTGGACGCAATTCTGAACATAAACGCCCTTACAGGAGAACGGCATGCATCATCTTGATGTGCAAGTGTTGAACGCAGCACTGGCATGGGCTGAGGAGCATCCGGTGTGGCTATGTACGGTGCTCAGTACCTTTGGTTCGTCCCCGCGCCCGCCAGGCGCAATGATGGTTATCAGAAGCGATGGTCGCTATTACGGCTCGCTGTCGGGCGGGTGCGTGGAAGAGAGCTTTATCGCCCGAATTGGCGACAATATTTTTTCCTCGCCCAGCCAGATTGTGCGTTATGGAGACGGTGGCTTTGAGCCGGACCAGGCGCTGCCCTGCGGAGGCGCGCTGGACATCCTGGTGGAAAAGTTGATGCCGGGTAACGCGTCGCTCGACTACCTGCGCCAGATGATGTCAGCGTTGACGGGGCCGCATTCCGTGGTAAAAGCGCTGACCATACCCGAACCGTGCCGTTCGCTGCTACCTGGGGGGTATCTGAGCCGGACGCATACTCAGGTACAGGGCGCGAACATCGTGCTGACGTTGTGCGCCCCTCCCAGGGTGGTCATTGCGGGCCTCTCCAGCGTCGCACTCTACTGCGCTAACTTTGCTCAGGCTTTAGGGTTTGAAACACTGGTGTGTGAGCACCGCGAGGATGTACTGCTGAATCTGGCCGATCAACTTGATGACACTGTGAAGTTAATTAAGCAGTTTCCCGCCAGCTACCTTGAACGTGAAGGGTGTCACTCAGGCACCGCGATTCTTTCCCTTACCCATGACCCTCGCATCGACGATCTCACGATGATGGAGGCTGTAAATCTGCCTGCTTTCTATATCGGCGCCATGGGATCGCAGAACAACAGTCTGAGGCGAAAAGAGCGGTTAGTCAGGATTGGCGAACTGAATCCCGAAGAAATTAACCGGATTCATGCCCCGATTGGGATGGATATTGGCAGCAAAACACCCGCGGAGATCGCGCTATCCATTATGGCCGATGTCGTTAGCCACAAAAATGGTTTGATGGGCTTACCGCAGGACAAGGATGGCGCATCCTGAATATTGCCATTCTGGTCATGGCCGCTGGGCACAGCCGTCGCTTCAGGCAATCCGGTCAGGGAAATAAACTCGCTGCGGTAATGCAGGGTAAGCCAGTGCTTCAGCATACGCTGGATAATGTGCGGGCTACTGGTCTTGACTACTATGTGGTAGCTCGGCCTGAAGACAGGCATCTGCATGCGTTGATGTCGGAGGAACGTATCGTGCGCTGTTCAAGTGAGGGGCTGGGGGAATCTATCGCGGCGGGCGTTAACGCCACAGCAGATTATGACGGATGGTTAATGACCCTCGCGGATATGCCTTTTATCCAGCCCTCCAGCTATCAAGCAGTCAGTGAAGCGCTGCGCAACGCCCGATCGGTACGCGCACAAGTCGATGGCATACAAGGTCATCCCGTCGGTTTTCAGCAATCTTTTTACTCTCAGCTTTGTGCATTACAGGGAGACAAAGGGGCGAGGGAATTGCTAAACGCTGATGCTGTCACGTTTGTTGACTTAACCGATCGCGGCTGCATCACGGATATTGATACTATTGAGGATATGACGCGGGCTAATCAGGCTGAATATTGATGTGGCTAAGAGACTGACCCGCTGCACGGACTTGCAGACCGCACAGCGGGTAAATTTATTTGGCGAGCTTTAAGCGGTCAGGGTAAAGCTGCTAAGAGTTTATCCAGCGTAACCGGATAATCTCTGACCCTGACACCCGTCGCGTTGTAAATCGCGTTCACAATGGCTGCACCGACACCGCATAATCCCAGTTCACCCACGCCTTTGGCTTTCATCGGTGAAGAGACCGGATCGGTATCATCAAGGAAGATGACTTCCTGCTCGGGAACATCCGCATGAACGGGCACCTCATAGCTTGCCATATCGTGATTCACAAACAATCCCAATCGGGTATCCACCGCCAGTTCTTCCATCAGCGCGCCACCTAATCCCATTGTCATCGCACCAATGACCTGACTTCGCGCGGTTTTGGGATTGAGTATTCGACCTGCCGCACAGACGGCCAACATGCGGCGTACCCGCACTTCCCCTGTATAAACATCCACGGCCACCTCAGCAAAATGCCCGGCAAACGTGGATTGCTGATACTGCTGGTCGAGGTCGCCAAACTCAATCGTGTCTTCTGCCGTCAGAGTGCCGTTAGCCGCTGCCGCAGAAAGCAGGACGCTGCGATGACCTGAGCGAACTTCGCCCTCTACGAACTCGGCTTCATCCGGGTTGATGCCGAGTGCTGTTGCTACCTGTTCTCGAAGCTTGACGCAGGCGGCATAAACGCCTGCCGTCGACGTGTTCGCACCCCACTGACCACCGGACCCCGCGGAGACCGGGAAAGCGGAATCTCCCAGTTTCACTGCTACTTGTTCAAGGGGCACGCCCATCATTTCTGCCGCCGTCTGGGCGATGATGGTGTAGCTACCAGTGCCAATATCTGTCATGTCGGTTTCGACGGTGACGATGCCATGCGCATCCAGGTGCACCCGTGCGCCAGAGGGGGCGAGGAGATTGTTGCGGAATCCAGCGGCTACGCCTAAGCCCACCAGCCAGCGCCCGTCTCTTACCTGGGCAGGTAACGGATGGCGCTTTTGCCAGCCGAATTTATCTGCACCGGTGCGCAGACACTCAATCAGCTGGCGGCGTGAGAAGGGACGTTTGGCATCAGCGGGATCAACCTGAGTATCATTCAGGATGCGGAATTCCACCGGATCGATGCCCGCTTTTTCTGCCATCTCATCAATGGCAATTTCCAGCGCCATTAATCCCGGCGCTTCACCCGGTGCCCGCATCGCATTGCCTTCCGGCAGATCAAGCGTTGCCAGACGCAGGCCGGTCAGACGGTTAGCACCAGCATAGAGGAGTTCCGTCTGTTGCACGGCGGTCTCTGGCGTGCCGTTCGGCAAGTTACCCGACCAGCTAATATGCGAGATGCCCGTGATATGCCCGGATTTGTCGGTACCGATGCGAATATGCTGGTGCGTCGCGGGACGATGGGTGGTGTTATTAGGGATCATTGGCCGTGGGAGCATCACTTTTACCGGACGTTTCACAACGCGAGCACCCAACGCTGCCAGCAGGGCATCACTGCGCAGAAACAACTTCCCGCCAAAACCACCGCCAATATAAGGCGACAGCACCCGCACTTTTTCCAGCGGCAGGTTCAGCGTCTTCGCAAGATCGGATCGACACCAGTTTATCATCTGGTTCGACGTCCACACCGTGACCTTGTCCTTGTCCCACATGGCCATAGAAGCATGCGGTTCCATGGCCATGTGACTCTGATCCGGCGTGCTATAGGTTTCATCCAGCACAAACGCCGCTTCGCTCAGGGCACGATCCACATCACCAACGGTTTTATCCGGCGTATCTTCCGGTGGCGTCGTCACGCTGGGTATTTCATGATCAAGGCTGTAAGCGCCTTCTTCTTGCTGATAGCTGACCTGCACCAACTGGGCCGCCGCTCGCGCCTGTTCAAACGTTTCCGCGACAACCAATGCAACGGCCTGATGGTAATGCTCAATACGGTATTCAGCCAGCAACGTTGCCGTGTTCATCTCTCCCTTGCTGAGTTTGCCCGCATTTTTGGCGGTAACAACGCCTAACACGCCCGGTGCGCTTTCTGCGGCTTCGGTATTCAGTGAGGTAATTTTACCTTTGGCAATGGGGCTGCCCACCACATACCCATACGTGACGTCAGGCGCCTCATCATGCCATTCATAGGCGTAAGGCGCGCTGCCGGTTGTTTTTAATGGCCCATCGATGCGGTCAAGCGGACGGCCAACGTATCTGAGCTGGTCGATGGGATTCAACCCGGCGGGTTTCTCAAATTTCATGCTTTTGCCCTCGCTTCTGCCAGCACTGAAGCCAGAGTGCGCTTCGCCAGTACCAGCTTGAATTGGTTATCCGCCGTAGGTTGTGCATCCTCAAACAACTTATCGAAAACAGGCTGAGTACCATTGGGCAATTCGCTGTCTGCCAACGCCCGTCGCCAGGGTTGATGCGCCACACCTCCGACGGCGATCCTTCCTGTGTGATCACGCTGTACGATGGCCGCTACGGAAACCAGTGCAAATGCATAAGAGGCGCGATCGCGAACCTTACGGTAGATATGTGTGCCTTCCACGGGCGGCGGCAGGACCACCGCGGTGATAAATTCGCCCGCTTTAAGCACCGTCTCAAGATGAGGCGTCTGACCCGGCGCGCGGTAGAAATCATTGATAGGAATCGCGCGCTCGCTGCCATCCGGGCTAACCGTTTCGATGGTGGCATCCAGCAAACGCATTGCCACGGCCATGTCGCTGGGATGGGTCGCGATACAATCGTTACTGACACCTATCACGGCATGCTGACGGCTGTAACCGCCGATCGCCGCACAGCCGCTGCCGGGCTGACGTTTATTGCAGGCCTGATGGGTGTCATAGAAGTAAGGGCAGCGCGTGCGCTGGAGCAGATTTCCTGCGGTCGTGGCCTGGTTACGTAACTGACCGGACGCCCCCGCGAGCAATGCGCGTGAGAGAACCGCGTAGTCCCTGCGCACGCGCATGTCTGCGGCAAGATCGGTGTTACGCACCAGCGCACCGATACGCAGTCCACCTTGCTGGGTCGGCTCAACCTTATCCAGCGCTAATCCGTTTACATCAATAAGATGAGCGGGCGTTTCTATCTCCAGCTTCATTAAATCCAGCAGGTTGGTGCCGCCAGCAATAAACTTTGCGCCGGGGTTTTGCTGTACGCGCCTGGCGGCTTCCAGAGGAGAGGTGACTTTTTCATAGCTGAAAGCTTTCATGAAATGTGACCCTCCGCGTAGTCTTCAATCGCGGCAAGGATATTAGCGTAGGCCCCGCAGCGGCAGATATTACCGCTCATGCGCTCGCGAATTTCATCTGCATGCCGCGTTGGCTGTTCCAGCAGATCTGAGGAAACGTGGCTGGGGATGCCATCTGCAATCTCATTCAATACGGCCACGGAAGAGCATATTTGTCCCGGCGTGCAGTAACCGCACTGATAGCCATCATGTTTGATGAATGCAGCCTGAAGCGGGTGCAGATTGTCAGGCGTACCCAGGCCTTCAATAGTGGTGACCTCAGCGTGCTGCTGCATCACCGCCAACGTGAGGCATGCATTAATGCGTCGCCCATCCACGATAACGGTACAGGCACCGCACTGGCCATGATCGCAGCCCTTTTTGGTCCCGGTGAGATGGAGATGTTCGCGCAGGGCATCCAGCAGCGTAGTGCGGGTATCCAGATGCAGGGACCGCTCTTGACCGTTCACTTTCAAGGTTACGGGCATCATGGCGGGTGGGGGTGTGGAGGCAAATGCGCAATGATTCGACTTAGTGAAAGATGAGTCGCTGTTGACAGTTGCAGCGCTTGCCGGTTTGTTATCCTGCGGGTGGTTCATATCGTGAGGAGTGCTCATACCTGGCCTCCAGTGACAAAAAATAGGGTGCCTAAGGCACCTCTGTTTATAGGGTTTTTTGGAAACACTAAGCATAGTTGTCATTTCGGCATTGCGCGTCAGCAGGCGGTTAATCCATAAAAGAAGTGAAGCGAAGATGCGTACTATAAGGGGTCACAAGGCGACTGAATTGAATGTTGAGTCGTTACACGGAATTTCAGGGCCATCAGCAAAAAGCTGTAACCCCCTGTGACTGTAAGAAAATGCCGCTCGTTTTTGCGCGAGAACAATGTCACCTGTCTGCAGCATCACGTGCCGACGAGATGGCCAAACAGAGTACCAGTCAGACCGGATGCGATCATCGCCAGGCTGCTCCAAAAGCTGACGCGACAAACGCTGCGTAAAACAGGTGCGCCCCCTGTACGAGCGGCCAGCGCGCCCAGCAAGGTCAACGATAACAGTGCAGATAGGGCGATGAATCCAATCCCATTTTTCCCAGGGACAGTCATTGCCGCCATCAGGGGTATCACCGCGCCAGCGGCAAAACTGCCTGCTGAAAATAACGCTGCCTGTAATGGCCTGGCGGTGCTTATTTCAGTTATACCCAGCTCATCACGAGCATGCGCATCAAGGGCATCGTGCTGCATAAGCGCCTGTGCAACCTTATGGGCCAGTTCGGGACTCAGTCCTCTGTTGATATAGAGGGCGGCCAGTTCGTGTGTTTCTGCCACAAAGTTTTCATCCAGCTCGGCCTGCTCCTCCGCGAGAGCGGCTATTTCGGTATCGGCCTGTGAGGATACAGAGACATATTCACCGGTTGCCATAGACATTGCACCGGCAATGACACCTGCCAATCCGGCCAGCATCACGCTTTGATGGCTGGTACTGGCCGCCGCAACGCCGGTAAGCAGACTGGCCGTTGAGACGATCCCGTCATTAGCGCCCAG
This sequence comes from Pantoea sp. CTOTU50773, assembly GCF_032082325.1. NCBI lineage: Bacteria > Pseudomonadati > Pseudomonadota > Gammaproteobacteria > Enterobacterales > Erwiniaceae > Pantoea > Pantoea sp. CTOTU50773. Next base: position 20,073 of record NZ_DAMDQC010000064.1, read on the forward strand.
AACCGCAGCACGAAGCCAACCAGAACGGGCAATTTTATGCGATTCTCCATGAAGCATGCTAATTGTCTCCTGTGGTCTTCAAGGTACTCACCTTAAAAGTGAATCAACGTATCTTATTCAGATCTCGCTGGATATCGGCTCGCCGCCCTGTATCGGCTATTTCTCTGCCTGCTCTGGGAGGAGCCTGCATGGCTTTTTCAAGATATTGGCGAGCTCTGCTGGCGTCTCCCTGTTTCAGCAGGTAATCGCCATAAAAATAGTTTGCATCAATGCCGTCCGGATTCATGTTCAATGCCTGTTTCAGGAGGGTTTCGGCTTTCTTATTGTCACCAAAACCAATCGGCCAGCCCGGCACCTGATAGTAAAGGGCGCCCAGACTGGTGAATGCAGAGCCTTGCAACGCTCGAGGATCAAGAGCAAGCGCTTTCTCCAGACTGGTTTTGGCTTGTTTGACCAGCGTCAGTGCACCCAGGCCTCCTTTTGCTCCAGCCCAGCTGCTGTCAATGATCCCGGACCATATCAGCAGCTCTGGGTCGCGATCGGCCTGTTTTACAGCAGCGTGAGCTTGCGTACTCAGCGTACTGAAACAGGATGTTTTTTGCTGTTCCATCGTCCGGTACTGGCACCGGCCCCACTCTGACTGCAAATCAGACAGCTTATCCTTGGCAGTAGCCAATGCGGGCAACGCCATCAGCATCACGATGAATAACCTGAGGGATTGCTTCATCTATTGATCTCCACTGTGTGTTTCAGAATGAAGAAAGCGTGAAATGACGGGCATTTTTTTGCGCAGCGCGTTGTCTACCCTCCCAGGCAACAGGGCGTTTATCATGATGAAAAAGCGTTCAGCGCGGCCAATATAGTGACGCGTTTTTTCCCGCTCCAGCACCGAAACAATCTGTTGTGCCACGGTTTCAGGTTCATCCTGGCTGTTGCCCAGCGCTTTATTCATCGCATTAACGGCAGGGGAATTCAGGCGAGTGTGTGTTGCCCTGGGCGCCACATAAAACACCGATAGACTGGTGTTAGAAAGTTCACGGTTCAGCGCTTCTGAAAACCGTCGTAATGCCGATTTTGTCGCACAATAGACGCTGTATCCCGGATGCCCCAAATCCCCCAGAATGGAACCGACATTAAGTATGATGCCACGTGCGCTGAACTGGTGAACACAGGCCCGGGAGAGCAGTAGCGGGATCTCAATATTTGCCCTGAGCTGAGTGCGGATGTCATCAAAAGTTTGCTGCTCGAGCAGGGCAAAACGGCTGTTTCCTGCATTATTGATCAATACATCCAGTCGCTGAGCCGCGTGAAAATTGTCCGCCAGTGCAAGGATCTCCTCATCGGTATATTGAGAAACCGGAAACAGAGTATGGCGCTCAGGGTGAAGCATGCTGCGGCGCAATGTTTCGAGTTCGGCCTGATGCCGGCCAACCAGCCACACCCGGGCACCCTTCTGGGCAAGAAGCCTGGCAAGCGGCTGACCAATGCCGCCGCTTGCCCCCGTCAGAAGAATATTTTTATCACGCAGTTGCATAAGTGGCCTCTGTCAGGCTGTCCAGCATCTCACCATAAAGGGCATAGACCTCACGGGCGGTATGAATAATATCCTGCTGATCTTGCGGGTCAGTGACTTTGTCCATCAGCGAAGCAAAGAATTTAAGATGTTCAAGATCCAGTGCACCGTGCGATCGCAGATAGGTTGTGCAGGTTTCTTCAAGTGAAAGCGACTGCTGCAAAGATTCAGCGATAGGCGTGGCAATCATCACGCTGGTGCCTTCAAGTACGTGTACCATGCCAAAAATGCACATGGGATTGACCCGTTCAATACGGTAATAGAGCCATGCGAGCATCAGATCTACAGGACGGTCAGGCTCACCCGTACGAACAGCTTCTGCATCCCCTCCGCTGGCGCGTATAACATTCAGGATCCACTCATGGTGACCGTACTACTCTTCGATATATTCAACCAGTGCGGCTCTTACCCACTCTTTCTCTGTCGGTAAACGGCTTCCCGCGCACATCAGCAGTGGAACGGTATGCCTGACGTGATGGTAAGCCTGCGCCAGAAACGCCGTGTACATATCCCGCGTGACTTCCCCGCGTGAGCATTGTGCAATGACCGGGCGAGACAGCATTCGCTCACGGGCCGCCAGCGTCTCATTCTGGAGTTTTTGGTAGAATGACATTTATCTGATCTCCTCAATATTGAGTATCTGTGTTTTCATCAGGGCCCATACGCGTTCACGACGGGGGCGACCATTCGCGGTCAACACCTCGGGTGAGGAGATGAGCGGGGTAAAAATGAGATGATGGGGGCGGGCATAATCCGGAAGCCTGTCCGACAGTGCTCTGAGTTGCTCACGTGCAGATGCTTCCATCCCTTCAAATGTGTGCACCAGTGCCACGTTTTTTTTCAAACCTTCGCCGAAGATCACCAGACGACGCACGGCTGTGCAGTTCATGGCCTCAGCCTCAACCCATTCCGGTGAAAAATTGCGACCAAAAGCATTTATCTGAACATTTTTCCGTCTGCCACGAATGTGTATAAAGCCGGATGTGTCTTGCTCTGCTAAATCTCCGGTCGCAATGCTGCCGGTAAAAGGAGCTTCTCCAAGATAACCCAGGGCGTTGCCGGGGCTTTTTACGTGTAGCTCGGCGTCATGAAAAGTCAGCGATACTCCCTCTAAAGGCTTTCCTGCGCTCCCTGCCATTTCATGATGTTGATGATTTAGTGCCACGACAGAGCCACACTCTGACAAGCCGTATCCTTCAAATATCGGCAGCCCGGCAGATCGCGCGGTACTAATCAACTGCTGAGACACGCGGGCACCTCCTACCGCAACGTAGCGCAGCGGGGCGGTTACTTCCGGTGATCGACGATGGATGATCATTAATGCCCTGAGAAGTTCTGGCACCAGCACCAGCGTTTGCGGATGCCAGCGGCGCAGGGCTTCAGCGAAAATTTCTGGGCTGAACTGATTCGAACCGCTAAATCCGAGTGCCTTAAGGTCAGGCACACAGG
>NZ_DAMDQC010000065.1:0-22802 GCF_032082325.1 Pantoea sp. CTOTU50773
TCTACACCCGACCATCACGGGTACGACAGGCGCTGACACCATCACCGGCGGTGCCTACGACGACACCATCACCACCGGTGCCGGCGCAGACACGCTGGTATACCACCTGCTGGCGACTGCGGATGCCACTGGTGGTAACGGGCACGATACCTGGACCGACTTTAATGTTGCGCAAGGCGACAAAGTTGACATCAGTAACTTGCTCATTGGCTGGAATGATTCAACAAGTAATATTAATGATTTCGTCAAAGTAGATCATACTTCTGATGGCAATACCGTGCTCTCAATTGACCGTGATGGTACAGGTACGGCGTACAGCAGTACTCAACTGGTCACGCTGGAAGGCGTCAACGTATCTCTGGAGGAACTGCTGCAACAACCGCACCAAAACACCACGGCTTAACGGTGTAAATCAAGCAGGGAAGCAGTATGGGCACAGGGATGTGCCCCTTTCTTTGTTACTGACTGGTGGATTATCGATGGATTTGATGCAATCAGGCGCTCCAACTCGCCGTTATTCTAAGCTCAGCGTCTTCTGTGCGGGCATCGCTTTATTTCATTGTTCTCAACTTATGGCTGCCAGTGATGCGCTCACCTCGGCCAGCCGAATCACCTCCGCAGGCCTGGCGCAACAGCAGCAGGATCTGCCGTCATTAACCGGTGAAGTGGCCGAACCCGCATTGGCTCACGTCCCGGATTCACTCACGATTAACCAGGCCGTACAGCGTGCCATTCAGTGGCATCCGGATATCGCGCAGGCGGTGGGGAAAATGCTGGAACAGGCCAATCAGGTGGATGTGGCGAAAGCCAAATATTATCCGCAGATCAGCGGCGGGATGAACAACGGCTACAGCAATGCTTATACCGAGAAGGGCTTTAGCCCATCGTTCGTATTGTCGGTTTCGCAGATGCTGTATGACTTTGGCAAAGTCAGCAGTTCGGTGCGATCCGCTGAAGCTGGCGTGGCGATGGAACAAGCCAACGTGCTGGTGAGTATTGATACGGTGGCACATGACACGGCTTCCGCGCTGGTGGAAGTGCAGGGCTATCAGCAACTGGTGAAAATTGCCCAGCAGCAGCTCGATGCACTGAGCAAAATTGGCGATCTGGCCCGTCAGCGAAATGATGAAGGCGCGGCTTCGCTCTCCGATGCCACGCAAACTGATGCGCGTATTGAAGGGGCGCGCACCACGCTGATTCAGTATCAGGCCAACCTCGATCGCTGGCGTGCCACGTTGGCGACCTATCTCGGTTGGCCGCTGGTGAAGAAAGTGAATGAGGACTTTCCGGTGAACCTGACGCGCTCCTGCGCGGTGGGTAAAGCGGATGACAAACTCAACCCGGCATTGCTGTCGGCATGGGCACAGGCCAATCAGGCACAGGCAAAACTGGATAATGCTAACGCGCAGAACCTGCCAACGATTTCGCTGGAACCCCAGGTCACGCACTACCTCAACAATCACTACTCCGGCAGTGAAACGCTCGATCGCACTCAGTATCAGGCCTTCGTCAAAGTGGAGATGCCGATCTATCAGGGAGGCGGGATCACTGCCGCGCGTGACGCCGCTGCCAACGCCTTGCAAGCGGCCAACGCGGCCGTCAACTCCGCGCGCCTGAAAGCACGGCAGCAACTCAGTGAATCGCAAAGTGCAGCCCTTAGCTTGTCGCAGAGTCTGGCGATTATGGGGCGGCAACAGAGGCTGGGTGAGAAAACCCAGCAGCTCTATCAGGATCAGTATCTGCAACTCGGCACCCGTCCGCTGCTGGACGTGCTTAACGCCGAGCAGGAAGTATTCCAGACCCGTTTCACCCTGCAGCAAACCATCAGTCAATTACGATCGTTGCAACTCGACTGCTTATACAGCACCGGGCATATCCGATCGGCGTTCGCTTTGAATAATCAGCGGATCCAGAATGTGGAGATCCAGCCATGACCCAATTACAAATTCCCGATGCCCCGAATGGTGATACCAGCAGTGGTGCCGACGGTCACGTTCCGTTAAATGGATGGGCGACGGCGATCATTCAGATCGCCACCCATTATCGTTTGCCCTGTTCTCCGGGCATGATTATGGCCGCCGCCGAATGGCAGGGTAAACAGACGCGTGACAAAGCGTTGCGCCATCTGGCGCGTCAGGCTGGTTTATCGCTACAGCTTTATGAAGAGAATAAATGGGAAATCACCAGCTGGCGTTTGCCGCTGGCGGTAGAACTGAACGATGGGCAAGTCGGTGTTATCACCAGTTTTGACGGTGATGATGAAGTGCGCGTACATTTCTCCGGAGATGAACAACCCGCCCCCGTCGCGCTGGCAACGTTGCTGCCTGAAATCCGCTTCGCCGCCGCATTACGCCCGGTAACGGCCGCCAAAGACAGCCGTGTCGATCGTTATCTGGCAACCGTAAAACCCAACTGGCTGATGAAGCTGGTGCTGCACGATATGCGGCCTTACGGCCATGTCATGCTGGCCTCCTTCCTGATCAATCTGATGGCGCTGGTCGGCATTATCTTCTCCATGCAGGTGTATGACCGCGTGATCCCCGCGCAATCTTATCCCACGCTGTATGTGCTCTATATCGGCGTCATTATCTCGGTGGTGTTCACCTACATATTGCGAGTCGGCCGCGATCACGTCACCGACTTACTGGGTAAGCGCGCTGACATGCGTGTATCGGATCGCGTGTTTGGCCATGCGCTGCGGCTGCGAAACAGTGCGGTGCCGCGTTCGACTGGTACCTTTATTTCGCAGCTGCGCGAGCTGGAATCGATCCGTGAGATGGTGACTTCAACCACCGTCTCCGCCATCGTCGATATGCCGTTCTTCCTGCTGTTCCTGCTGGTGATGGCGATTATCGCTCCCCAGCTGGCATGGATAGCGCCCATCGCGGTGATTTTGATGGTGCTGCCAGGCCTGTTCAGCCAGAAAAAACTGGCGAAGCTGGCACAGCAGGCGATGAAAGAGTCCACGCTGCGTAATGCGGTGCTGGTGGAGAGCGTGCAGGGGCTGGAGGATATCAAGCTGATGCAGGCAGAAGATCGCTTCTTGCAGCAGTGGAACAGCTACATTCGCATTACCGCGCAATCCGGCGTTGAGATGCGAAAAGTCATGCATTCGTTGATCAGTTGGGGTGTCACCGTGCAGGGGCTGGTGTATGCCAGCGTGATCGTGGTCGGTGCGCCGATGGTGATCAACGGCGATATCACCACCGGTGCGATTGTTGCAGCTTCGCTGCTCTCTTCGCGCATGATTGCCCCCATGGCGACGTTGTGTGGGGTGCTGGCTCGCTGGCAGCAGGTGAAAGCCGCCAAAGGCAGTCTGGATGCATTGATGAATCTGCCGGTGGAGAACAGTAAAGATGAGACGCGCATCCATTGTCCGGTGCTGTTTGGTCATTATCAGTTCAATGATGCGATGTTCCGCTACTACAGTGATTCACTCACCGTCGCACTGGGTATTAAAAGCCTGACGATCAAACCGGGTGAACGTATTGCCGTGCTGGGTCGCAACGGTTCGGGCAAGTCAACCTTGTTGCAAGCGATGATCGGCGGCATGGATCTGGTGGGCGGCGAACTGCGTCTGGATAACCTCAGCTTACCGCATATTGATGTGTCGGATGTGCGCCGCAACGTGGGTTTAATGACGCAAAACGCACGCCTGTTCCACGGCACGCTGCGTGAAAACCTCACCATGGGCGCGGCCCACGCGACTGACGATGCCATCTTCGGTGCATTAACGGTCAGCGGCGGGGCGGATTTCATTCGTCGTTTGCCACTCGGTCTCGATCATCCGGTTATGGAAGGCGGGGTAGGCTTATCAGGCGGCCAGCGCCAGTCAGTACTATTGGCTCGCATGCTGTTGCGCGATCCCAACATTATCCTGCTGGATGAACCCACGGCGGCGCTGGATGATCATACCGAGAAAGAGTTTATCGAGCGTTTAGGGGCTTGGCTCAATGGCCGCACCTTAATCGTCGCCACTCACCGTGCGGCGATCCTTGCATTGGTGGATCGCGTGTTGGTACTCAAAGATGGGCAACTGGTGATGGACAGCCCGAAAGAAAACGCGCTGCCGCCACCGCGTGCGGGTGGTAATCCACCGGAGGTGCACTCATGATGAAGCAACTCCCCGGCAAACTGCGACTGGTCACCGCGGCAGAAGTCAATTCCTCTGACGATCTGTTGGGGGAACTCAAATCTGAGACTCACTACACCGGTGCGGTTAGGCTGATCACCATCAGCGCCGCGTTGATCCTGATATCGCTGGTGTGGGCCTGGTTTGGCGTACTGGATGAAGTCTCAACCGGCACGGGCAAAGTGATTCCGAGCTCACGTGACCAGGTGCTGCAATCCTTAGAAGGCGGCATCCTTACCGAGCTTTATGTGCACGAAGGCGATCGGGTGAAAGCGGGGCAGGTGGTGGCGCGTCTTGATGCCACGCGCTCGCAATCCAGCGTGGGTGAAAGTGCGGCGCGTTATCGTGCGGCACTGGCAGCGGCCTCGCGCCTGAGAGCCGAGGTCAACGACGATCCCCTTACGTTCCCCAATGAGCTCAAGGCTTATCCTGATTTGATTGCCTCCGAGACGCGGTTGTATAAAACCAAACGCGCCCAGCTTAATGACTCGACAAAGCAGTTCAAAGAGTCGCTGGCGTTGGCAAACAAAGAGTTAGCGATCACACAGCGACTGGCGAAAACCGGCGCCGCCAGTAGCGTTGAAGTGTTGCGTTTGCAGCGCGATAAATCGGATCTGGAGCTGAAACTCACCGACATGCGCTCGCAATACTATGTGCAGGCGCGTGAGGAGCTGGCAAAAGCCAGTGCCGAAGCGGACAGCCTGGCTGAGGTGATCAAAGGGCGTGAAGATACGGTGACACGCCTGACCATCCGTGCGCCGATGAATGGCATCGTGAAAAACATCAAAGTCTCCACGGTCGGCGGGGTGATTCCTCCCAATGGCGAACTGATGAACATCGTGCCACTCAACGACCGTCTGCTGATTGAGGCGCGCCTGTCACCGCGAGATATTGCTTTTATCCATCCCGGCCAGCGTGCGGTGGTGAAGATCTCGGCCTATGACTACGCGATTTATGGTGGCATGAACGGCGTGGTGGAAAGCATTTCTCCGGATACTATCCAGGATGAGGTGAAGCCGGAGATTTACTACTATCGCGTGTTTATCCGCACTGATAACGACTACGTGCAGAACAAAGCCGGTAAGCGCTACTCGATCAGTCCGGGGATGGTTTCTACTGTCGATATCAAGACCGGCGAGAAGACCATCATGGATTATCTGGTGAAACCGTTTAACAAAGCCAAAGAGGCGATGCGCGAACGCTAATCGCAAAACTCGATGTTTAAGAGCCGCCGTTGAGGAGTCAACGGCGGCTTTTTTGTGTCTGTTAGTCAGGTTACTTAAAGTAAATTGATGTTTTGTTAAGGTGCAGACAGGTGCCGTTTTGCAGGAGGTGACATTTGTTATCCAGTATCAGCGCTAACCTGTTCGCCAAATCTAATGCTGAAAGGATGTAGCTAACCAAGGCCATTCTCAGGGAGTTTTCTCGGTTTTCTTTGACCTGATGGGTTGCAATGGTAATTACTGGAAGCTTTTTGACATTTTTAGAAAATTTTAGTGCGAATTAGTGAAGCGTGTTGGGGATTTGACTTAAACTTTCGTTAACCAGATGAATTAAAGCGTTTTATACCAGTAGGTGCTTTTTTGTGGTTAAGAATTGACCGCTGAATGGGTAAGGGTTCAATAAGAATATGCTTAAAATTCTTGTGCCGCCTGTTGCTGTATGTTACATAGAGTGTCGAATTTCTATCCCTTGCTCACTTCAGATTTTTCCGTGAGCGTCGCAGTGAAAATAATAAAAAGAGCTTACCTCACTACCCGTTAAGCGGATGCCTATGCGCACGCTTTGGCTCGCCACTGATAAAGATGGCGCGATGAGGTTTTTCAAGGGATAGAGCAAAATCGTTAATGCAATTTAGCTATGCGTCCGTTGTCTGGAAGCGTAGCGAGAGCATTTGCCAGATACATCATGCAAAGGAACTGACATGAAGCAGGTTGTTTTTCAGGAGCAGCAAAGCGGCAGCATTTTGCCGGGATTGATCCCTTCAGTTTCTACCGTGTTGGTTGAGTGGCACCCAGCGCTTAGCCTCAACTCTCAGCATGACCCAATCGAATCTAAGAATCCGCAAATAGGGTGCAGAACCTCTGAGTCCCTGCGCTTTTGATTACCCGTTGACTGAATAAAAATAACCAGCCTTGTAAAAATTTTCGGCTGACCATGGAGAAGTGGGTGTGAGAGATATTGCCAAACCCGAATTGTAGTTTGGACACCCCAACAATAATTGATGACTGTTACATGTTGATGAAAGTGAAGTCCGCCGCATCCACGATGCGTTCGCGTTTTCCTGCCATTTCACTGGCGGAAATCCAGAAGCACCTGGCGAAAATTATCATTCTGCTGCCGATGGCGCTGCTGCTGATCTATCTCGTGATCTTCAGCCAGCCGCGCTATATGAGCGAATCCAAAGTCGCGATTAAACGTTCTGACGATCTCACCAGCAGTAGCCTTAATTTTGGCTTGTTGCTGGGTGCCTCTAATCCTAGCTCCGCCGAAGATGCGCTCTACCTCAAGGAGTACATCAATTCACCGGACATGCTCCGGGTGCTGGATAAGCAACTCGACTTCCATGAAGCCTTTAGCCATAGCGGGTTGGATTTCCTCAACCATCTGGCAAAGGAAGAGACCGCCGAACGCTTCCTGCAGTACTACCGTGACCGCATCAGCATTGCTTACGACGACAAAACCGGCCTGTTGGATATCCAGACGCAAGGCTTCAGCCCAGAATTTGCGCTGAAGTTTAACCAGGCCGTGTTGAAAGAATCCGAGCGCTTTATCAACGAACTGTCGCACCGGATTGCACGCGATCAGCTCTCGTTTGCTGAAGCGGAAATGGAGAAAGCACGCGTTCGACTGGATGCCAGCAAAAGTGAATTGCTCGCTTACCAGAACAGCAACAACGTGCTGGACCCGGAAGCGCAGGCTCTTGCCGCCAGCACCCTGGTCAATACCCTGATGGGTCAAAAGATCCAGATGGAAGCCGATCTGCGTAACCTGCTGACCTATCTGCGTGATGACGCGCCGCAGGTGGTGAGTGCGCAAAACGCGATCTCCTCCTTACAAGCGCAGATTGACGCTGAAAAAAGCAAAATCACCGCGCCGCAGGGCCACAAGCTGAACCGTATGGCGGTGGATTTTGAAGAGATTAAATCGAAGGTGGCGTTTGATACCGAGCTGTACAAGCTGGCGCTGACTTCGATTGAGAAAACCCGCGTGGAAGCGGCACGTAAGCTGAAAGTCTTGTCGGTGATCAGCTCACCGCAGCAGCCGCAGGAATCCACATACCCCAATACCCCTTATTTGATCGCCTGCTGGTTGCTGGTGTGCTGCTTATTGTTCGGCACGCTGAAATTGCTGTTAGCCGTTATTGAAGATCACCGGGATTAATTGAGTTCGTCATGAAATTATTGAAGTCACTGTTATTGCTTGCCGCCTGGCAAGCCACCACCGCCAGTGCTGCGCTGGATATTAATGCCGATCCGAATCTGACCGGTGCGGCACCGTTGCCTTCGTTCCTGACCGGCCAGCAGAGTCAGGTGCAGAGCAGCGATGGGTTTGATAACACCCCGCGCCCGGTAGCACCGGCGATGATGAGCCGCATGTTTGGCGCACAGCTGTTTAACGGCACCAGCGCCGATAGCGGTGCCACGGTCGGTTTCAACCCCGGCTATGTGCTCAATCCTGGCGACAGCATTCAGGTACGCTTGTGGGGCGCGTTCACTTTTGATGGCGCTCTGCAGGTTGATCCGAAAGGCAATATCTTCCTGCCGAATGTGGGGCCGGTAAAAGTCGCGGGCGTGAGCAACAGTCAGCTGAATGCGTTAGTGACTAGCAAAGTAAAAGAGGTTTATCAGGCTAACGTCAGTGTGTACGCCTCGCTGCTGCAGGCGCAGCCGGTGAAGGTTTACGTGACCGGTTTTGTGCGCAGCCCTGGACTATATGGCGGTGTGACCTCTGATTCCCTGCTCAACTACCTGATTAAAGCCGGCGGCGTCGATCCCGATCGCGGTAGTTATGTGGATATCGTGGTGAAGCGTGGCAACCGCGTGCGTTCCAGCATCAACCTGTATGACTTCCTGCTTAACGGCAAGCTGGGCCTGTCACAGTTTGCCGATGGCGACACCATCGTGGTGGGGCCACGTCAGCACACCTTTAGCGTGCAGGGTGATGTGTTCAACAGCTATGACTTTGAATTCCGTGACAGCAGCATTCCGGTGACGGAAGCGCTGAGCTGGGCGCGTGCTAAGCCAGGCGCCACCAACATCACTATTATTCGCCAGCAGGGCTTGCAGAAACGTAGTGAGTATTACCCGATCAGTTCTGCGCCGGGCCGCATGTTGCAGGATGGCGATACGCTGATTGTCAGCACCGATCGCTATGCCGGCACCATTCAGGTTCGCGTCGAAGGTGCGCACTCTGGCGAACACGCGATGGTGCTGCCATACGGTTCGAGCATGCGTGCGGTGTTAGCGAAGATCCGCACCAACAGCATGTCTGAAATGAGTGCTATCCAGCTTTACCGTCCTTCTGTGGCGCAGCGTCAGAAAGAGATGCTGGATTTGTCCCTGCAGAAACTGGAAGAAGCCTCGCTCTCTGCCCAATCCTCCACCAAAGAAGAAGCCAGCCTGCGTATGCAGGAAGCTCAGCTGATCAGCCGCTTCGTCAACAAAGCGCGCAACGTGGTGCCGAAGGGTGAAGTGATCCTCAACGAGAAGAACCTCGATTCGATTCTGCTGGAGGATGGCGACGTGATTAACATCCCGCAGAAAACCTCGCTGGTTATGGTGCATGGCGAAGTGCTGTTCCCGAATGCGGTGAGCTGGGAGAAAGGCATGAGCCCGAAAGATTACATCGAGAAGTGTGGTGGTCTGACGCAGAAATCGGGTAACGCCAAGATTGTGGTGATTCGTCAGAACGGTGCAGCCGAGAACGGTGAAGATGTTGACACGCTTAACCCAGGCGACGAGCTGATGGTACTGCCGAAGTACGAATCGAAGAACATCGAAGTCACACGCGGTATCTCCACCATCCTCTACCAGCTGGCGGTGGGTGCGAAAGTGATTCTGTCGATCTAAGGATAAAGAAACATGATTGGTATTTTCTCATCGGGGATCTGGCGTATTCCGCATCTGGACAATTTTCTGGCACAGCCGTGCCAGAAGCTTTCTCCGATGCGTCCTATACCCGCTGAGATTGATACCGTCGCAGTGTGGGGCCATCGCCCTAGCGCACGCAAGCCGGTGGAATTAGCACGGGCGGCGGGTAAATCAGTTCTTCGTCTCGAAGATGGTTTTATCCGCTCGCTAGATTTGGGGGTAAGCGGGGCACCACCACTTTCCATGGTGCTGGATGATGAAGGGATCTATTACGATGCCAGCCGACCGAGTGCGCTGGAGCGTTTGATCCAGCAACGCGAAGACAATCAGGCATTAGCCGCAGAAGCGAAAGAAGCGATCCACACCATCGTTACGGAAGATCTTTCCAAATATAATCAGGCTCCGGCATTCATCGCCGGGGAGAGCCTGACCAGTAACTTAGTGCTGGTGGTGGATCAGACCTTTGGCGATATGTCAGTGACATACGGTAACGCCGGGCCAGATGATTTTGTAGCAATGCTGGATGCGGCGATAAAAGAAAACCCGTCATCGACCATTTGGGTGAAGGTCCATCCTGATGTGTTAGAGGGTAAAAAAGCCGGGTATTACCATCAGCTGCAATCGACGCATCGCGTACATTTGATGGCGGACAACGTCAGCCCGCAATCGTTGCTGCGCCATGTCTCACGCGTATACGTGATGACTTCGCAATATGGTTTCGAAGCTTTGATGGCGGGCAAGCCGGTTACCTGCTTTGGTCAGCCCTGGTATGCAGGATGGGGGTTAACCGACGATCGCCATCCACAGGCGGAGCAACTTCTACAGCGCCGTGGAAGCTCAACGTTGGAAGAGCTATTTGCCGCAGCTTATTTGCGTTACAGCCGGTATATCGACCCGTTGACGGGAGCAGCCGCAACCCTGTTTGATGTGTTGGGCTGGATGCAGCTACAGCGACGTCATCAGCAGCAACGCAGTGGGCATCTATGGGCACCAGGATTAACGCTGTGGAAATCCACCATCCTCAAACCGTTTTTACATACCACCGCCAATAAGCTGAGTTTTTCCCGCCATTGCCGTGCAGCCACGGCCTGTGTGGTGTGGGGAGTGCGAGGTGAGCAGCGCTGGCAGGAGAAGGCGAAATTACGTCAGCTGCCACTGTGGCGGATGGAAGATGGTTTCCTGCGTTCTTCAGGTTTGGGTTCTGACTTGTTACCGCCACTTTCTTTGGTACTGGATAAGCGCGGCATCTATTACGACGCCACGCGCACCAGCGATCTCGAAGTGATGCTAAACCATAGCGAACTGACGTTGGCGCAGCGGCAGCGTGCCGAAAAACTGCATCAGCGTTTGGTCCAGAGCAAACTAAGCAAATACAACTTAGGGGCGGATTTTGCCCTGCCGCAAGGTTCGCAGGGTAAGCGGATTCTACTAGTGCCCGGCCAGGTTGAAGATGACGCCTCAATTCAAACGGGGACGCTCTCCATCAACACCAATCTGTCATTACTGCGCACGGTTCGTGAGCGTAATCCCGATGCCTTCATCGTTTATAAGCCGCACCCTGATGTACTGGTAGGTAATCGCAAAGGGGATATCCCAGCGGAAGTGGTGGCGCAACTGGCGGACTATCAGGCGCTGGATGCTGATGTTATTCAGTGCATCCAGATGGCAGATGAACTGCATACCATGACTTCACTCTCCGGCTTTGAAGCGCTGTTGCATGGCAAGCAAGTGCATTGCTATGGCATGCCATTTTATGCCGGATGGGGATTAACCAATGATGAGCATGTCTGTGCAAGGCGCAAACGCAAGTTGGGGCTTGCGGATGTGATTTACCAGGCATTAATTGCCTATCCGACGTATATCCATCCGCTGCGTTTGGCAGCTATTAGCGCGGAAGAAGCGGCAGAGTTCTTGATTCACGCACCGCGTGGACAGATGTTTATCAATAAGAAGAAAGCGTGTTACCTCGTTAGGCATTATCGCAAGATGTTGATGTTTTTTAAGGTTAAATTCGGTTAGGAAAACCGGCTCATAAAATAACAAAAAAGAAGGTTGATGATGCACAGTAACGCTTTAAAGATGCTGCTGTCTGGGAAAAAGTATCTGCTATTACAGGGGCCGATGGGGCCGTTCTTCAATGATCTGGCCACATGGCTCGAATCACTGGAGCGTGAAGCTGTTAATGTAATATTTAACGGTGGGGATCGTTTTTACTGTCGCCAGCGTAAATACTTGCCTTACCTCAAAACCCCCAAAGAATTTCCATCATGGCTGCGCGATACGCATAAAGAATATGACTTCGATACGATTCTTTGCTTTGGCGATTGCCGTCCTATGCATCAGGCTGCCAGGCGCTGGGCGCAAGCCAAAGGGATACGTTTTATCGCATTTGAAGAAGGCTACTTGCGGCCGCACTTTATTACGGTAGAGGAGGGCGGGGTAAATGCGTTCTCTTCCTTACCGCGCGATCCTGAGTTCTATCGCCGTCTGCCAGAAATGCCGCCAATGCAAGTTGAGAAGCTTAAGCCCTCAGCCATGAAACGTATCGGCCACGCCACCTGGTATTACCTTGTAGGTTGGCGCTATCGGCATGAATTCCATGAATATCGGCATCATAAATCTTTCTCGCCGTGGTATGAGGCACAGTGCTGGATTAGGGCTTACTGGCGCAAGCAATGGTACGACTGGCGTCAGCGCAATGTGTTATCGCATTTGCAGAATAGCCTTGATCAGCGTTATTTTCTCGCTATCTTGCAGGTATATAACGATAGCCAGATCCGCAACCATAGCCCGTATAAAGATGTGCGCGACTACATTAACGACGTAATCTTCTCATTTTCGAAGAAAGCACCGCGTAACGAGTTTTTGGTGATTAAGCATCATCCGATGGATCGCGGACACCGTTTATATGGTCCGCTGATCAATAAACTCAGCAAAGAGTACGGCGTAACGAACCGGGTGATTTATGTGCATGACGTGCCAATGCCTGAGTTGTTAACTCATGCAAAGGCAGCGATCACGATTAATAGTACGGCAGGGATTTCAGCGTTGATCCACAATAAACCATTAAAGGTGATGGGGAACGCGCTGTACGATATGAAGGGATTGACCTATCAAGGGCATCTTAACCAGTTCTGGACGGCGGAATTTAAGCCGGATATGAAGCTGTTCAAGAAGTTTCGTGGTTACCTGCTGGAGAATACGCAGGTGAATGCGGTTTATTTTTCTAAAACGGATTTTTCCTTCAATAAAATCAGGAGGTTAAGATTTGACACTGTAAATAGTAAGGTGGACAGTGCTATTGAATTGTAATGGGAAGATACTCGCTAAATTTTAATCCGGAGTAATAGGGGGTATTAGGTTGTAATTGTTTTGAAGTTGCATGCTCAGTTCATATAATTAAATGGTTTCAAAGATTAATTTTTTGCCCAAAGGATTTAACCTTTAAAATCACCCAGCCCTTAGGAATGGGTGACTTAACTTTGCTATAAATGCCAACTTTAAGTATGTGGCTATGACCTTCTAATGTGAATTAACATTTCCGCATTGTTTCATTTAGTGACTCAGAAAAAGGTCCTTCAATATCAAAGAACTCATCCATCAATTTCTGCCCTGCACTACCATGTGTGTTCAGGTATGATGTGATATCTTCCTGAGTTAATTTTGAATTGACATATAATCTATGAATATTAATCATGCCTTTGTATTCTGAAAATTTATTAAAGTCACCGAATTCATAGGTATTAAGATGCTTCAATCGCTTGGGATCATTAGCAATTCTCTTGAATATATTAAATTTGATATATTCTGAGTTAGGAAGAAAATTAAGAACATTGTTTAACATTTCCATCCTAGTTGGCATGTCTCTAACGTTAATGGAGACAATATTGGAGTTATCAATGCTTGAGACCTTGATGTTGTCTGCAATTTTATGTTTGGTTTTGACATTTAAGAAAAAGGCAATACTTCCATCATGTAAGGTCATTAAGTTCGATGTGATAATTTCTAATTTATCATCAATAACAAGCCTTAACTTACTGATTGCGATTTCTGATGAAACTCTAATTATTAGTAACGTTTCATTAGAGAAAATAATATTGGCGGATATGCTATTCTTACTTTTTAAGTTAATTCTATGCTTTATATCTAGTACATATCGTTTTAACTCATCACTACCTTCCGATAGTTTGAAGTTTTTGTTTGTTTGATTATTATACTTTTCGAATAACTGAATATCTGCGAACTCAATGTGTGCACGATCAGCCTTAGCTTGTGACTTTCTTTTATTCCATTCAAAACGGGATTTAGTAAAGTAATGATGTAGTTGTGCGCGACCAGAACTAGGTTTTTCGAGACAAATAGGCATTGCTCCGCTCCACTTAGCCTCATCAAAATTATTATCTAAGTAAATACCTGTATGAAGGTCGACGATGTGTGTTCTAATTTGATAAGCGGAAGACGGTCTAAATAAAGTTTTAACTCGGCTAGTTACATTATCATCACAATGTGTGAAGCGTTGAGTTACTAGCTCATCCACATATTCTTCATTACCAGATGAGCCAAACATTAACCATGGAATAGCGATAGCTGCAGCTGTTGGCTGTTTTCGTAAAGCATCGCCTATAAAGGTTTTTAAATCTTTATTCTCAATGTGTAAAAACTCATCAAGATCGCAAATAAAAGTCCAATCAAAATCGGCTGCGTATTTTTCAAGAAAGTCAGCATAAGCGGATCGTTGAGGTGCAATATTTTCGAGTCGAGGCCAAAAAATCCTTCTAATTATCCCTGCATGGTCTAACTTGATGAGTAATTCAGATGTCCCATCTTCGCTGTGGTTATCATAAATGAATACCTGATCGAAACCAATTTTCTTTTGATATGCAATCCATTCAAAAATATATGGAGACTCGTTTCTACAAATGGAACACACAGCGGTTTTCATTTTTAATCTTTCCATTATAAATCAATGTTTTACTGAAAATAGAAAATTTACTTCTCAAATGAGGATTTAAATGGGAAGTAAGATTCAAGAAAGTCACGAGTGAGCTCATTAGTTTGTTCTATCTTATCATCTGTAATGCCAACATCATTAATACAAATTGTCTTGTACTTTCTAGTAACAAAAACGCCATTTAATTGAGCTTTAATACTATCTTTATAAAGGGCTAGATATCGGTTAGAAATGTCACTTTGTATAGCCTTGCTTTCATGATAACCAAAATTGTACTGCATGAAAGCTATTGGTCTTAAATCAGTTATACTTCTAAACCTATTTGCTGCACATGTCTTAAATTCTTTACTAAATCTATTTTCAAGTTCATAAAGATAACTTTTTGAACATGGATATGGAGCATGTTTCATTATCATTCTGGATTTTTTATTGCTGCAACTACTTAATAAGTTAATTGCATTTCGGTCAGCTACTATATATTCCTCTCTAGAATCATCAATATCATGTTCATAAGCTCTTGCTTCAGATGGGAAAAACTTTAATATACCATTTGGATAGAAGAAATCATCAGGAGTGCAAAAGTCAGCAAACATAAAATCATCATTGAGATATAAAAAGTGTTCTGACAACTCCTTAATATGATGTAGTTGAGTTTCAATACCACTGGAATTGAAAGTGGGTAAATTATCTAGGTTACTATATATGTCACTATGATTTACCAACTTAATTTTTGGTGATGTTTCACTCAGCCACTCTGGCTTTTGTCCGCAGGTAACGATAAATATATTTCTAACAAATGGAGCATACATTTCTAAAGATCTGAGTGAGTAAAGTAATTCATCTCTATTACGAAATCGTTCATCCGAATATGCTCGCCCTGCATTTTCATCACTTTCAATATTGTCTATAGCTATTTCCTGATCAACAGCTGAAAACATTTCTTTTTGTTCTTTCCACTTGTTATCATTGCCATCAACCCAGGTGTAAACAACATCAATTGGGAAAGCGATATCAGAAACATTATCATCATCATCGATTTTAATGTGATTTTTCATATGTGCTTCAAAAGCTGGGGCTCTGAGTCTGTGTATATATTTATTTTTCTCACTGATTGAATATACGGATTCAGAAGAGTAATTATCTAATTTTTTCCACGTTACAACATGAATAATCGATGAGTAATATACTTTTGTGTTTGAGGCTGAGTCGTGATGTTCTTTTTCAACACAAAGGATGTCAAAATTACCTTGAGCGTAAAAGTCTTTTCTAGATATTGCTTCTTTAATCGAATATGTGTTCTTTTTATAGCTTATAAAATAGTTTTCGTTATCAGAAAACCAAAAGTCCATAATACGGCTAAAAAGTTGCATATCTGTATGGTTTATATGGAAAGCATGCATCCACTTATCTGGAGCTGCACCAGTCATAAACGGCATGCTCATATTTTTGCAACATTCGTTCAGGCGTGCATAGAAAGTTTCTCCCGCATCATCTAGAGCAACACGAGAGTAGATTTTTTTTGAATTAGCAGTTTTTATAATCGTAACTTTTGATTTATCAGTTGGTGAGTCTTTAATAGCAACTGGCATAATTTTGATGTTAGAGTGACTCGGAGCCCTTAACTTGGAATTAAAATTAACACCTCTTTTTGAAAGGAAGTCTTGCATAAATAGATTCGGTTTTGTAAATAACTTTCTTGTTTTTCTATATAATGTCATAGCATGTGCCTTGTGACCTTTTATGGTTAATTGGGATGTGAAGAAGTAGCTTTATAATATTGGCAAAGAGAGTTTGTGTCTGCTGGATGATAATTGAATTATTGTGGAATAAAAATAAACCTAGTAAATAACTAAATTTTCTTATCTTATTGTTTTATTCTAAGGTCGTGAGGTGAACTATTTATATTAATCGATAATGCTTTTTATTTTTTAATTATTTTTTAAGTGTGTAGTCGGTATTTTGTTTTTACTTTTTAAAATAATAGTAATAATTAAGGGCTTTTTTAAGTTTGGATACATAATCTCCTTCTGACTGAGTGTTTTGAACTACATCATTAGCACAAAAGGAATGGGGGGAATGTTTAAAAGGACGATGGTAGAGGGATTTATATATGTTTTTTGCCACGGGAGACCTAATATTAAAATAGTAACAAATGTCTCTTTCAGGTGTAGAATAGCCTTGTGCATATGAATACCATGGCACTAAACATGTAGCTACATTCAAATCTTCATTGGTTCTAAATTTGTTAGGAAGAAATGACGCGATCTCTTCTGCATAGATCTTTTCAACTAAATCAAACATGCTTTTTCTAAGAGGAATATAGGTGTGAACTAGTGGTGTATCGATCCTAAATCCTAATATTTCAGACAACATTAGACTGACTTTCAATGAAGCACTCAACGTAGGGGTTATTATCCCATTAGCTACCATATTTTGATAACTTTTATCTGATAAAAATAAAGAGGCTAAGCCATTACTTTTAAAAAAATGTCCTTTCGGCAGGGGCCTAGCTACAAATACATCATCATTAAAATAAATGAAGTGTTCCGCTAAATTAGGTATTTTGTGTAAGTGAGCTTCGATAACATGGGAGTTAAATGTTGGTAAATATTCTTTAGGTATTATTTCCGTATGGTCTATTATTTTTACAATCTGAAACTCTTTTATCCAACTTGGAATTTGGCTATCTGTTATAAGGTATATTTTCTCAACCCAAGGTAGATATTTTATTATGCTTGATATCGAATAATATAATTCATTATGATCACTAAAACGAGCCTGATTAGTTGCATGTTGCCCATGACTTTCAATGTTGATGCTTTTAAATTTTTTATATTTTTTGATCCATTCTGGATCATTACCATTGACCCATGTAAAAACAATATCTATTGGAAATGAACCATTTAATTTATCGTCAAGTACGAGTCCGTGGCGTATGATGATTTCTTCTTCTTCTTGAGGGCATGAAACTTCGTTATAGATCTTAGGATATTTTTTATTAAAATAATCTCTAAAGAAAACACCTGGACTTTCTATGAATTTTTTTATTTTTTTCATCTTTCATTGTCACCTGTATTAAAAATTCAAAGTTTAAATTTTTTCTTCTTCTTTATAAATTTTTATTGCACAATCCACTGATTCAAATAATGTTACTTCATGGTTTCTTCCGACTAAAATTGCAATGTCACAATATGCTTTAAGTGAATTTAAACTATGTGAAACCATTATGAAGTTGGATTCTTCATGGCGTGAATTAAATAAGTTTTCACATTTTTTCTTAAACCTGGCATCCCCGACAGCAGTTACTTCATCAACCAGATAATAATCAAATTTAAATGCCATGCTGAGTCCAAAACCTAGCCGGGATTTCATCCCCGATGAATAAGTTCTGATGGGCATATCAAAATATTTACCAAGCTCGGAAAACTCTTTAACAAACGCTATCTTTTCTGGCAACTCTTCTTTTTTTGAGTATAAGCGGGTGACAAATTTTACGTTTTCTCTTCCAGTCAAACTAACTTGAAAGCCGCCTGAAAGACCAACCGGCCAAGAGATTGTTTTATCGGTTATGATACTGCCGCTATCTGGACGATCTATTCCACCGATCATACGTAACAGTGTAGACTTACCCGCACCATTACGACCTATAAGCGCCACACTTTTACCGCTTGGTATCTCAATATTCAGGCCTTTGAAAACATAATGGCGGCCTTGAGGCGTGCGGTATGATTTCGTTAAATTTTCTATTTTAATCATGAGGTAAGCATTGCCTCTTCACGATTGCGATATAACGCAAGGCCAGCAAATACCGTGACTAAGGTACAAATCGCGAGATAACTGAGACTCACGCCTTCACTCACGTAACCTGGCATGACCGCTTCTCGACTTAGTTCAACCGCATGTACCAAAGGGTTCCACAACAAATAAGGCCAGTAATCTGTTGGAATGGAGTGCAGAGGGAACATAATGCAGGAAATAAAATAGAGGGGTTTAAGCAGTATGGGTAAAAACTTTTGGGTTTCGGCAAAGGTTCTTCCTACTACCATAAAGATTAATCCAATCCCGCAAGAAAATAGAATCAGCAATCCCCATGTCGCAACTAATTGCAGAAGGTTGGTCACTTCAAAGTATTCACCCGCCATCCACACAACCACCATTAGCAGGATATAAACGGCAGCATAGATAAGCGTTTCTAGCAGTGCGCGGGCAATAATGGTGTCGATCGGCTTTACCGGACGGTAATTAAACAGCCCTTGGTTGGCTTCAATCGCACCGACTGAGCGGTTTGTAATATTACTGAAAATAAAATACGGGATAATGCCGTTCAGCAGAAATACAGGGAATGAGATATCCGGCATGGTGCGGTGCATAATGAAACCAAATATGCCTAGCAGCACCAGCAAATGTGCAGATGGTTCTAAAATCGCCCAAAAATAACCCAGGCGAAACTTTCCAAATCGGGTGCGTATTTCACGCAAAAACAAGGCCTTAACGGCTGCTTGCTGGACTTCAAATCCACTTCTGGCCATTGATTAAACTCATGAGAATTGGGTGGGATTTTTTACACGCTACCGCCCCTGGCTTAACAGCTACCAATGCACTGGACGCAATACAGGCGGTGTAGGGGGGAGGTTTATAGTTTTTCAGACGGGGGAGCTGAATTAATCAGCAGATTTTACGCAAATTCAAAAGATTAGAGCTGATGAATACGCGAAAGGCGTGATGCCATTTTGAACAATTAGATGGTTTGTCGTTGATATGGATCCATCCACTTGAACAGCTGGTCCCTGCTTGTCTGTAAGAATTTTCCCTAATTTTGATGACGTAAGTTACAGATCATGTCGAAATAATCCTAAACGTTTTCGTCTATTAATATTTTGTAAATTATCTGTAAGGCCTATTGAACTAATCATTGTACCTGATTTAACTCAACTGACTGAATATAATGACTTTAATGCTTAAGTGCGTTTCTGTTCTTGACCTTACTCTGCATCATGAAATCAACACTGCTAATCAATTCATTCACGAGACAATCCACTGAATTTTACAAAAAGTAGTAGTTGTTACATTTGAGAAGTGACGATTGCAGGTCGCCTGATTCTTCGCGATAATCATGCACAACAAATCCCTTCCTCGTCGGGCCTAACGACGCGGAGGGGATTTTTTTCATCTATACCTTAGTGGCTAAACGACTCACGGATCTAAAGAGGACAAGTTATGTATAACACCCTGGGCAATCAGTACGATAACTCCCTGGTTTCTAACGCCTTCGGTTTCATGCGCTTCCCGGTGAACTTCCAGCCTTACGACAGCGATGCTGAGTGGGTGATCACTGGTGTACCTTTCGATGCCGCAACTTCAGGTCGTCCGGGCAGCCGTTTAGGGCCGGGCGCGATTCGTCAGATCTCTACTAATCTCGCATGGGAAGGTTGCCGCTGGCCGTGGGATTTTGACCTGCGTCAGCGCCTGAACGTGGTGGATTGCGGTGACCTCGTTTACGCATTCGGTGATTCACAGGATCTCTCTGACAAACTGCAGGCTCACGCTGAGAAGTTGCTGGCAAACGGTAAGCGTATGCTGACTTTTGGGGGTGACCACTACGTTACGCTGCCGCTGTTGCGCGCCCACGCCAAACACTTCGGTAAGATGGCACTGGTGCACTTTGATGCGCACACTGATACCTACTCTAACGGTCCAACCTTCGACCACGGCACTATGTTCTTCACCGCGCCGAAAGAAGGTCTGATCGATCCGAATCATTCGGTGCAGATTGGTATCCGTACTGAGTTCGACAAGAGCCTTGGCTTCAACGTGCTGGATGCAGCACAGGTTAATGACCGCAGCGTCGATGATATTCTGGCTGAAGTGAAACGCACCGTGGGCGATCTGCCGGTGTATCTGACCTTTGATATCGACTGTCTGGATCCGGCGCACGCACCGGGCACTGGCACGCCAGTGATCGGCGGACTGACCAGCGATAAAGCTACCAAGTTGATTCGTGGCTTACAGGGTATGAACATCGTCGGGATGGATCTGGTGGAAGTGGCACCGGCTTATGACCACGCTGATTTGACTTCACTGGCGGCTGCTACGCTGGCGCTGGATATGCTGCACGTGCAGGCTGCAAATAAAGGTTAATCCAGATGAGGGCAGGGCGATGGCCTTGTCCTCAACTTAATAGTTGTTGTTGATATCGTTGCTGGCTGAACGCACTACGGCGAATCCGGCAACCGCTAATAACGTCACTGCGCTAATGATGATAATTGTCAACATAAGTGGCTCCAGTCAGAGTCTTTGAACCACGCTACATTTTATTTATGACAGAAATCTTGCTTCGCCCGCTAATTCAGAATCATCCTTCCAGGGACATTCATCGCTTCTGAGCTTTCTCATCACGTTTCTGCTTTCTCATTCTCCACGCGAATTCGTCTACTGATGTTTATCGTCCTTTCTCAACGCGCATTGATAGCAATGATGTCAATCTGTGAAGTGGGTTGGGATTTGTTTTGAGCGGCGCAGAGTGATTAAGAAAGGGTGATAGCTGATGGGGCGATCCATTGCCCTCGACGTCCCCGGTTCCTAATAATCGTCATTCACATCTTTGGCTGCTGAACGTATCACCAGATACGCGCCAATCAGCACAATCGCAATAACGACGGCGAGAATAATCAGAATGGTCAACATAGTATGTGGTGCTCCGGTGACTCTCTCTGATATCGCCTGAAAACAAACGGTCAGTGTAGACCATACTCACTATGACATGGCCTCGTGTGGCGAGTTCAGACCATTGTCACGCTTCTCGCATCAACGGCTCAACAACTTAACGGTGACAATTCGTTATCGGCACCCTGTAGCTATACTTTTGGGCGTAGCGTTATTTATCGCTTCGTTAATCACGGTTTGAGAATCTTCGGAGGTCACCATGGGCTTTCTGGATGAATTAGTGGGTTCGCTGGGGAACAGCAACGGGCAAGGCAATCAGTTGGGTCAGTTGCAGGCGATCTGGAATTGGGTGCAGGAGCAGGGCGGAATCGAAGTGCTGCTGCAGAAGTTTCAACAAGGCGGGCTTGGCGAGGTGCTGGGGTCGTGGATCGGTACTGGCGGCAATCAACAGGTCGGCGGCGGTGAGATTCAGAATGCTTTCGGTCAGGAGGAGTTGCAGTCGCTGGCCGATAAGCTGGGCACCGATGTGAATGGCGCTTCCGGCACGCTGGCGGCGCTGTTGCCACAGTTGATCGATAAGATGTCACCGCAAGGTCAACTTGATGAGCAGAGTCTGCACAACAACCAAATGGATTTAGGTTCGATGGTGGATGATCTGTTTAAGCGCTAGCTGTTGAAGCTGAGAACAGGAGCGCACATGGCGCTCCTTTTTATGGCCGATTATTTGCCATCTGCCGCAATACGATCGCGGATGTGCTGTGCACGTGCTGCGGAATCCGGGTGCGAATCGAACATCGAACTCGTTTGGCCTTGCTGCATTTTTGCCAGCTTCTCAAAACTGGTGGCTAAGCCGAGTGGATTAACACCGCGCTTTTTCAGCAGATCATAAGAGTAATCATCCGCCTGCGACTCCTGTGTTTGCGAGAACTGCGCATTGACCAGCTTCTCACTCAGAT
This sequence comes from Pantoea sp. CTOTU50773, assembly GCF_032082325.1. Classification (NCBI taxonomy): domain Bacteria; kingdom Pseudomonadati; phylum Pseudomonadota; class Gammaproteobacteria; order Enterobacterales; family Erwiniaceae; genus Pantoea; species Pantoea sp. CTOTU50773. Next base: position 21,796 of record NZ_DAMDQC010000065.1, read on the forward strand.
CGCCCAGCTGTGACTGCGAAAGCTGACCAATCACGCCGCCCACCGAGGCCGCAGCAGTGCGTGCCGCCGTGGTGGCGTAGGCAACCTGCATCGCTTTGCGCGTATGGCCGAGCGCAACGTGGCCCATCTCGTGGCCGAGCACACCTTCCACTTCGTTGTCCGTCATCATATCCATTAAGCCGCTATAAACGCGGATGCAGCCGTTGGCCATCGCCCACGCATTCACATCTTTGGTCAGATAGACTTTGTAGTTGGCCGGCACGCCATTGATGTTATCGCCCAGCGCAGCGGCGATTTTGTTCAGGCGCTGCTGATATTCACTATTGGCAGGCGCGAGCTGGTTGTCTTTGTCCATCTGGGCACAAGACTGATCGCTCAGCTGCTTCACTTGTGAATCATTCAACGTATAAGCCTGATAGGCCTGCGCGCCGGATTGCAGCAGCGCGTTGTTGTCCATTCCTTCGCAACCGCTCAGCAGCGAAGCGATTCCCACAGCAATAATTGTGGCGCGGATTTTCATTTAGAGGTCCTTTGCGTAACAAGGTAGAGAAAACAAACACCTGAAATTGAGATCGGTGTTCAAACGCTTTGTTTATAGCTCGCATCCTGTTCACTGGCTAGCAGACAAGCCCCGAATTGCAACCGTTTACCCGCTATTTAGCACGTCGACGCATGTACTTTTGCCCCGATTTTCATGTACATTGATGTGCGACTTTTTTCTCGCTTCGCCTGATAACTGATTAATTACAATACGTTAATCGCGGCGGAGCATTAATCCGACCTGGAGTAGAAGATGCCCTCTCGTAAAGAGCTTGCCAACGCCATTCGCGCGTTAAGTATGGATGCAGTACAAAAAGCCAAATCGGGACATCCTGGTGCCCCGATGGGCATGGCGGACATCGCCGAAGTGCTCTGGCGCGACCACCTGAAGCACAATCCGACTAACCCGCTGTGGGCTGATCGTGACCGCTTCGTCCTGTCCAACAGTCACGGCTCCCTGCTGATTT
>NZ_DAMDQC010000066.1:0-22792 GCF_032082325.1 Pantoea sp. CTOTU50773
AGTGCTACGTCGAACGGCTCGTTTTCACGTACTTTAATTACCGGCATGTAACTCTTACCTCGATAAATTCGGTTTTGCTGCTGACTGCGGCGCCAGCACTTTTAAAATGGTGCAGCATTTTACTCCAGCCGTAGCCGAGTTGTAAAGCACCATGAACAATTTAGAACCAACAGAGACATATGCCATCGCGGCTGCCGGTTTTTTCAGGCCGTGGAGTATAGCGCACTCTTTGTGCGACAGAAAAACACTTTTTCCTGGCAAAGTCGTCCAGCGTGTGATTCGCCTGTGCTACACTGCGCGCCGCAAGAAGAGGGTGATAAAAGCTATGCGAGTTCTGGGTATTGAAACGTCCTGCGATGAAACCGGCATCGCGATTTATGACGATGCGTCCGGTCTGTTGGCGAATCAATTATATAGCCAGGTCAAACTGCACGCTGATTACGGTGGTGTGGTGCCCGAACTGGCCTCACGTGACCACGTGCGTAAAACCGTTCCGCTGATTCAGGCTGCGCTGAAAGAAGCCGGATTAGCCGCAAAAGACATTGATGCCGTGGCCTATACCGCCGGTCCAGGTTTGGTTGGTGCGCTATTAGTCGGGGCGACTGTCGGCCGTGCACTGGCGTTTGCGTGGAATGTGCCTGCGGTGCCTGTGCATCATATGGAAGGCCATCTGCTGGCGCCGATGCTGGAAGAAAATCCACCGGAATTCCCGTTTGTGGCATTGCTGGTTTCGGGTGGTCACACGCAGTTGATCAGCGTCACGGGTATTGGTGAATACACTTTGCTGGGTGAATCGATTGACGATGCGGCTGGCGAAGCTTTCGATAAAACCGCCAAACTGCTCGGTCTGGATTATCCGGGCGGGCCGATGCTGTCACGCATGGCGCAGCAGGGCACGCCGGGTCGCTTCAAATTCCCGCGCCCGATGACCGATCGCCCAGGGCTGGATTTCAGCTTCTCGGGTCTGAAAACCTTCGCCGCCAACACCATTCGTGAACATAACGGAGATGAGCAGGCGCGTGCCGATATCGCTCGTGCGTTTGAGGATGCAGTGGTGGATACGCTGATGATCAAATGCAAACGCGCGCTGGAGCAGACCGGCTTTAAACGCCTGGTGATTGCCGGTGGTGTCAGCGCCAACCGTACGCTGCGTGAGCGTATGGCCGAGATGATGCAAAAGCGCGGTGGCGAGGTGTTTTATGCACGCCCGGAGTTCTGTACTGATAACGGCGCGATGATTGCCTACGCTGGCATGGTGCGGCTGAAAGGTGGCACACGCGGTGGATTGGGCGTCAGCGTCCGGCCACGTTGGCCACTGGCCGAATTGCCCGCTATCTAAAACGAAAAAACCGGCATCGCGCCGGTTTTTTTATTTCTTCTTTTTCCGCTTCCAGATCTTATTTTCCTGCCCGCGCCACAGGCGCTGGATGTTGTCGTGATGACGCAACAGAATCAAACAGGAGAGCATCGAAACCGGGAAGGTAAACTGCGGTTTGAACCACCACACGTAGAACGGGGCAATCAGCGCACTGACAATCGCACCCAGCGAGGAGTAGCCGCTCAGCAGCACCGTCAGCAGCCAGGTGCCGGTCATCAATCCCGTCAAATCCCAGCCAATGGGCGCGATCGCACCGAATGCGGTTGCCACGCCTTTACCACCACGAAAACGGAAAAACACCGGATAGATATGGCCGAGACAGGCGGCAATCGCGGTTAAGCCGAGATACATCGGCGTGACGTGCAGCAGATAGGCGATCCACACCGGAATCATCCCTTTTGCCACGTCGAAGATCAGTACCGCAGCCGCAGCGGCTTTACCACCAATGCGCAACACGTTGGTCGCACCAGGGTTGCCGGAGCCGGCGGTACGCGGATCGGGTAAACGCGCGAGTTTACAAACCAGGATCGCACTGGAAATCGAGCCGCAAAGATACGCGAAAATAATCATACCAAGCGCGATAGCACTCATAGCCTCGTACCGTTCCTTTTGGGTCGTTTTGTTCTCGATAAGCGTGGATAATACGCATAATCCGCCGGAAGTGGTATCCGGCTTAGCCAAAAACAGAGACTGACATCATGGATATCGTATTTATAGAACAACTCACCGTGTTCACCACCATTGGCGTTTACGACTGGGAACAGGGCATGCAGCAGAAGCTGGTGCTCGATGTCGAAATGGCGTGGGACAACCGTCGTGCTGCGGTGAGTGACGATGTGAACGACTGTCTGAGCTACGCCGATGTCACCGAGGTTATCCTCAATCATCTGCAGGGCCAGCGCTTTGCCCTGGTCGAACGCGTGGCGGAAGAAATTGCCGATCTGTTGATGAATCGTTTCAAAACGCCCGGTGTGCGCATCAAGGTCGGGAAACCTGGCGCGGTGGCCCAGGCAGCGACCGTTGGCGTGCGTATCGAGCGCGGGACTATTCCTAAATAAATCATCCGTGATTGCCATCACAATGAAACCAAACCAAATTATGGTGTGTCTCACTTGAGGCCGTTGCGCTAACGGACGCGAAGTTGCCGATTTTCTTAAGGTTTCCTTCAGCGTGGCGCAGGCATAATTTTAGGCGGTAGCACCTTGCGGCCGCCTTTTTACTGTTTAAAACGGATAGAGGAAAAATTTTGATGGCAGATATTCACCAGCTTTGGGTTGCTGCAATCCTGGGGGTTGTGGAAGGCCTCACGGAATTCCTGCCGGTCTCTTCTACGGGCCATATGATCATCGTTGGCCATCTGTTGGGCTTCGAGGGCGATAAAGCTGAAACCTTTGAAGTCGTCATTCAGCTGGGATCCATTCTGGCGGTGGTGGTGATGTTCTGGCGTCGCCTGTTCGGACTGATTGGTATTCACTTCGGTAAAGAGCCGCATGAAGGCACTGGAACCGGGAAACTGACCCTGATTCACATTTTGTTAGGCATGGTGCCGGCGGTGGTGATTGGCTTACTGCTGCACGATCAAATCAAAAGCCTGTTTAATCCGATTAACGTGATGTACGCACTGGTCGTCGGCGGCGTGTTGCTGTTGGTGGCTGAGTACTTCAAACCTAAACAGCCTAAAGCGGTAGGTATCGATGATATCACTTACCGCCAGGCGTTTATGATTGGTTGCTTCCAGTGTCTGGCGCTGTGGCCGGGCTTCTCGCGCTCGGGTGCCACCATTTCTGGCGGTATGCTGATGGGCGTGAGCCGTTATGCTGCATCAGAGTTCTCATTCATCCTTGCGGTGCCGATGATGATTGGTGCCACCGGATTGGATCTCTACAAGAGCATGGGCTTCCTGACCATGCAGGATTTCCCAATGTTCGCCGTCGGCTTCGTGACCGCCTTTATCGTTGCTCTGCTGGCGATCAAAGTGTTCCTGGAACTGATTAAGCGTATCTCGTTTGTTTCGTTCGCTATCTATCGCTTTATCGTGGCGGCGGCGGTTTACGCCATCTTCATGTAAGCGCGGCGTGCGGCCGGTTATGCTGGCCGCACGTTGATCAACCCATCCTGCACTGCCATCACCCGACGACGCGTCAACTCTTCCCGCACGGCTGGTCCTTTGAAACCTGCTGCAACCACATCCTTCGTTGGTACCGCCTGAGCCAGCGCAAACGCCTGACGCAGATAATCGCCTTGTGGATAGGCCATGCTTTCCATTCCGGTGCGACCACGCGCATCGGCTTCGCTGGTCAGTGCCATCTTCTCTACGCGATCGGGCTTGCGCCATGCATCAATGCGATCGAACAGGGCAACCAGTGATTCCGCTGACTGGCGTTCAATGGTGTGGACGATATCGTGGAATTCCGTGACCACCAGTGCCAGATCGCGCACCTGATTGGGCACGCGCAGCCGCTGGCACAGCGCTTCGACAATCGGCACACCGGCTAAACCGTGGCCATGATGGCTCGGCCATTTTTCCGGCGGCGTCAGTGCTTTACCGACATCGTGGAACAGCGTGGCAAAGCGCACATCCAATTCCTCTGACAGTGCGGCAGACATCGTCAGCGTCATTAACGCGTGCACGCCGGTATCAATTTCGGGATGCCATTTGATCGGCGCCGGAATGCCGTACAGGTTATCCAGCTCCGGGAACAGCACCTGCAATGCGTCGCAGTCACGCAATACCTGAAAATAGACCTGCGGATTGCGGGTCAGCAGAGCCTTCTCGGTCTCTTTCCACACGCGTTCGGCCGTGAGGTCAGCTAACTCGCCGCTCTCCGCCATCTCACGCATTAAGGCCTGCGTTTCATCCGCGACACGGAAATTGAGGTGGGCAAAACGGGCAGCGAAACGCGCCACGCGTAGCACGCGCAGTGGATCTTCGTTAAAAGCGGATGAGACATGGCGCAGGGTGCGTTTCGCCAAATCCTGCTGTCCGCGATAAGGGTCGATTAAGCTGCCGTCGCCGGCCTGCGCAATGGCATTGATGGTGAGATCACGGCGCTGCAAATCCTGCTCCAGCGTCACGTCTGGGGCGAATTGTGTGACAAAACCGGTGTAGCCTTTGCCATTTTTGCGTTCGGTACGCGCCAGTGCATACTCTTCACGACTGCGTGGGTGCAAAAAAACCGGAAAATCCCGGCCCACCTGCTGATAACCTTGTGCCAGCATCGCTTCAGGTGTGGCACCGACCACCACCCAATCTCTATCTTTTACCGGCAAACGCAGTAAGGCATCACGCACCGCGCCACCGACCAGAAACGTCTTCACTCAACCACTCCAGAGGCAATGTATTCTGCGCGCCGTGCACGCATGTTGCGTTATTGTTGCATACTTTGGCTAAATATCGGGCACGCCAAAAGGGGCATCTTACGATCCCCTTGAAGAAAAGAACAAATCGGCGTGGCGGTTTTAGTTCATCCAGCGATCGTTTTTCTTGCGGCGCGGCACCATGTGCGGCAGCACCAAACCAAGCAGTAAGCCAACACCTAACACGCCGCCGCCATACATAAACCACTGCATGATGATGGTGCGCTGTTTGTCATCCAACTGGACGTTCGCGGCGCTGACTTTTTTCTGCGCGACAATCAGCTCATTTTTCAGCTTTTGATTTTCCGCTTTCAGGCCGTCAATGGTGCCGTCGCTGTTCGCCACTTTACTCTGCATTTCAGAAGTTCGCTGATTCCAGCTGTTGTCGATATTCGCCAGCTTAGCGGTGAGATCTTTGACCTGTTGCTCCAGCTGCGGCACGCGAGTGCGCAGGCTCGGTTCGGCACTCAACTGGGACAGTGGGATCCAGTTGGTTTTCCCTTCGGCATCACGAATCTGGCCATATTGGGAATCGTTGTTGACCTGCAACAGGGTGACTTCCTCTCCGGCATTCAGCTTGCCAATCAGGCGATATTGATCGCCCGGGCCGCTGCGTACCCAAGTGGATAATTCATCGGAGATATAACGCTTTTCGTCAGCAGCATGAACGGGGGCGATGGCGCTAAATGCCAGCAAAGAAAGGGCAGCAAGTGTGATTTTTTTCATTCGATGTCGTTTTTTCTTAATGGCGTAAAATTACCGGCACAGTCTGGAGACGCTTCTCAAAAATCTGAATGAGAACTATCCTGGTCTCAATCTGGTGCGAAAAGGGTCGTAAAAGCACAAGAAAGCGGAGACAGCGGGCTTCCGGTGCATTACTCTTCGCCAGATTAAACTCGTAAGTGCCAGCAGCGTATTGAATAAAAAATTATGACCATCGAAATCGAATTAAAGTTCATTGCCACACCACAAGCCGCCGAAAAACTCGGTGAAACCCTTGCCGCGTGGCCACATCAGCACTTCGCCGCACGCGAGCTGACCAACATCTATTTTGAGACCGATGACAATCAGCTACGTCGTTGGGATATGGGCCTGCGCATCCGCGGTGTCGATCAGCGTTATGAGATGACGCTGAAGGCCGCCGGCAAAACCGTGGGCGGTCTGCATCAGCGCCCGGAATATAACGTCGACCTCACCGAGCCAACGCTGGATATCGCCCAGCTGCCGGCTGAAATCTGGCCAGAAGGCACCGATGTGGCGGCATTACAGCAGCGCCTGCAACCGCTGTTCAGCACCCATTTCCAGCGTGAAGCCTGGCTGGTGCAGTTTGGTGAGAGCGAAATTGAAGTGGCGTTTGATCGCGGAGACGTTGCCGCAGGTGAATTGAGCGAGCCGCTGTACGAAGTGGAGCTGGAGCTGAAAAGCGGCCAGCGCGCCGACATGCTGAAGTTCGCTGAAGCCTTGATCACCGCAGGCGGCCTGCGCCTGGGCAGCTTGAGCAAAGCCGCGCGCGGTTATCAGCTGGCTCAGGGCAATCCTGCCCGTCCGCTGCGTGCATTAGCGCTACAAAAAATCGGCGCTAAAGCCACGGTAGAGCAGGGCATGATCAACGCGATGACCGCCGGTCTTAACCAGTGGCAGTACCATGAAGAAGTGTGGCTGCGTGGAAATGCCGATGCCAAAGAAGCGGTGATGGATGCGCTGGAAACCCTGCGACAGGCGTTCTCGCTATTTGGTGCGCTGGTGCCGCGCAAGGCGAGCAGCGATCTGCGTCAGAAGCTGACGCGTCTCGATGAGCTGTTAGCAGATGCAGAAATTGATGCGGAAACCGCCTGTTTTTCTACGGTCTCTGTTGATGCCCAGTTAGCACTTACTCACTGGCTGGTGGAATCACAATGGCAGAACTGGCTGGATGATAAGAGCAAAAGCAAGCTGCAAGGTTCGTTCAAACGCTTCAGCGATATCATGCTCAGCCGTATTGCTGCCGATCTGCGTGAGACCTTTGTCGACGTGCAGCTGTTTAACGAATTTCAGGACAAATCCACGCGCCTGAATCGCCAGCTTTTAGCGGTGCATCTGCTGGCAGGGGCTTATCCAGCGGAAGAGGTGAATGTCTGGCTGGCAGGCTGGCAGGAGCTGCAGCATGCGATTCGCATCCAGCAGGAGCGCGGGTTGATTCAACTGGTTAATCTGGCCATTCGGCCATCGCCGTTCTGGCTGAATAGCGGAGTGAAACGCTAAGTCGGACGCACAATCGAATCAGGGAGGGAAGATGTTGTTACCGTTACCGGCGCTGATGCAGGCGCAGTTAGCTATCGTGGCCGAGCGCCTGAATATGCCGCCTTCCGCCTTTACGGCAGAGCAGGCGGGCGCGCTGACCTTTAGTGACTTTATCGTTGATAACCTGCAGCAGCATCCGGAGTGGTGGCAACAGCTCCAGCAGCAACCGCCTCTACCAGATGAGTGGCAACACTACAGTGCCTGGCTAAATCAGGCGCTGGCGGGCGTGGAAAATGAAACTTCCCTGATGCGCGAACTGCGCCTGTTCCGCCGCCATATGTTGGTGCGTATAGCGTGGATGCAGGCGCTGCAACACGCCAGTACCGAACAGAGCCTGACGCAACTCAGCACGCTGGCGGAGGTCCTCATCGCCGCTGCACGTGACTGGGTGTGGCAGGATTGCAGCCGCGATTTTGGCACACCTTGCAATGAAGCCGGTGAAGCGCAGCCCATGCTGATCCTCGGTATGGGCAAGCTGGGCGGCGGCGAACTCAACTTCTCTTCCGATATCGACCTGATTTTTGCCTGGCCGGAAAACGGTGTGACGCAAGGCGGCCGTCGTGAACTCGATAACGCTCAATTCTTTACCCGCATGGGTCAGCGCCTGATCAAAGTGCTGGATCAGCCTACCGTGGATGGTTTCGTCTATCGCGTGGATATGCGTCTGCGCCCGTTTGGTGACAGTGGCCCGCTGGTGCTGAGCTTTGCTGCGCTGGAAGACTATTATCAGGAGCAGGGTCGCGACTGGGAGCGTTACGCGATGGTCAAAGCGCGCCTGATGGGCGACGACCAGGGCCACTGGAGCCAGGAACTGCAGCAGATGCTGCGTCCGTTCGTCTATCGCCGCTACATCGATTTCAGTGTGATTCAGTCGCTGCGTAACATGAAAGGCATGATTGCCCGTGAAGTACGGCGTCGTGGCCTGAAAGACAACATCAAACTCGGGGCGGGCGGCATTCGCGAAACCGAATTTATCGTGCAGGTGTTCCAGCTCATTCGTGGTGGACGTGAGCGCTCACTTCAGCTCCGTTCCCTGCTGCCAACGCTGCAGGCCATCGGTGAACTGGCTTTGCTGAATTCGGCGCAGGTGGAACATTTGCGCGGGGCCTATCTGTTCCTGCGTCGTCTGGAAAACCTGCTGCAAAGCATCAACGATGAGCAGACGCAAACGCTGCCGGAAAACCCACTCGATCGTCAGCGTTTAGCCTGGGCGATGGGCGCGGCGGACTGGGATGCGCTGATGTTGCAACTTGAACAGCAGATGGCAGGCGTGCGCAGTATCTTTGATGAACTGATTGGTGATGATGCGCCAGACGTTGACGATCAACCGCAGCTGGCTGAATTCGCAGGCCTGTGGCAAGACACGCTGGAGGAGAGCGATCTCATTCCTGTCGTGCCACAGCTGAACGAAGCGCAACGTCATGCGCTGTATGAATCGCTCAACAGTTTCCGCCAGGATGTCAGTCGTCGCACCATCGGACCGCGTGGGCGTTTAGCGCTTGATCAACTGATGCCGCGCCTGTTGAGTGAAGTCTGTCCACGCGAAGATGCCGATGTGGTACTGGGTCGCCTGACGCCGCTACTGCTCGGTGTGTTAACCCGCAGCACTTATCTGGAGCTGCTGACGGAATACCACGGCGCACTTCGTCATCTGATCCGCCTGTGTGCCGCCTCGCCGATGGTCGCCAGCCAGCTGGCACGTTATCCGCTGTTGCTGGATGAACTGCTCGATCCCGCCACGCTGTACCAGGCGACAGCCACCGATGCGTATCGCGATGAATTGCGCCAGTATCTGCTGCGCATTCCTACCGATGATGAAGAACAGCAGCTGGAAGCGCTGCGACAGTTCAAGCAGGCGCAGCATCTGCGCATTGCCGCTGCCGATATCGCTGAAACGCTGCCGGTGATGAAAGTGAGTGATCACTTAACCTGGCTGGCGGAAGCCATTATCGAATTGGTGGTGCAGCAAGCGTGGCAAATGATGGTGCAGCGCTATGGTCGTCCTTCGCACCTCACCAGCGACAGCGAGCGCGGTTTTGCTGTGGTTGGCTATGGCAAATTGGGTGGCTGGGAGCTGGGTTACAGCTCGGATCTGGATTTAGTGTTCCTGCATGATTGTCCGGATGATGCGGAAACCGATGGCGAACGCGTGATTGATGGCCGCCAGTTTTACCTGCGGCTGGCGCAGCGCGTGATGCATCTGTTCAGCACGCGCACCTCCTCAGGCATCTTGTATGAAGTCGATGCGCGGCTGCGTCCGTCTGGCGCGGCGGGCATGCTGGTGAGTACCTTTGCCGCCTTCGATGATTATCAGCGTAATGAAGCCTGGACCTGGGAACATCAGGCGCTGGTGCGTGCGCGTATTGTGTTTGGTGAGACGTCGCTCTGCGATCGCTTCAATGACATCCGTCGCGGCATTCTTTGCCTGCCGCGTGAGCGTCCTGCACTGCAAAAAGAAGTGCGTGAAATGCGCGAGAAAATGCGTGCCCACCTCAGCAACAAACACAAAGGACGCTGGGAGATCAAAACTGATGAAGGCGGCATCACCGATATTGAATTCATCGCGCAATATCTTGTCTTAGGCTACGCGGCAGAGCAGCCTGCGTTGACGCGCTGGTCAGACAATGTGCGTATTTTTGAGCTGATGGCGCGTCAGGAGATCATGGATGCAGAAGAAGCGCAGGCGCTGACTCACGCGTATGTCACGCTGCGTGATGCATTGCACCATCTCGCATTGCAGGAGCTGCCGGGGCACGTCGCACCGGAATCTTTTGCTACTGAGCGGGCTGCCGTGCATCGCAGTTGGCAACGCTGGCTGGCTGCCACCGAATCTGATAGCGCGGAAGCGTAAAATAACGCTTCGCCCTTAGTGACCCGGCCTACAGGAAGGCGCGCAGCCCACGCACCTGTGGCTCGAAGTCTCATCGGGGTATGTTATTATCCGCGCATAATTTTGACCGTAGTCTGGAGTCTTTGGAATGAAAGTAACACTGCCCGCTTTTGGCAAAGCCGCTGTGCTGGTTGTTGGCGATGTCATGTTAGATCGCTACTGGTATGGCCCAACCAGCCGTATCTCGCCTGAAGCCCCGGTACCGGTGGTGAAAGTCGATACCATCGAAGAGCGTCCAGGCGGCGCGGCCAACGTGGCAATGAACATTGCTGCACTGGGTGCTGGCTCGCGTTTGATTGGCCTGACCGGTGAAGATGATGCGGCACGTGTGCTGAGTGAGACGCTGGAAAAGGTCAAAGTCGATTGTGATTTTGTCGCGGTGAAAAGCCATCCGACCATTACCAAACTGCGCGTGCTTTCGCGTAATCAGCAGCTGATTCGCCTCGATTTTGAAGAAGGTTTCGAGCAGGTTGATCCGCAGCCTATTCACGATCGTATGCGCCAATCGCTGGCGCAAGCGGGTGCGTTAGTGCTGTCAGATTACGCCAAAGGCGCGTTGAGCAGCGTGCAAACCATGATTCAGCTGGCGCGTGAAGCCAACGTGCCGGTGTTGATCGATCCGAAAGGCACCGATTTCGAGCGCTATCGTGGCGCGACTCTGCTGACGCCTAACCTGTCTGAATTCGAAGCCGTAGTGGGTAAATGCAAAACCGTAGAAGAGATTGTCAGCCGCGGCATGCAGCTGATCGCTGATTATGATCTCTCTGCGCTGCTGGTCACCCGTTCTGAGAACGGCATGACGCTGCTGCAACCAGGCAAAGCGCCAGTGCATTTACCAACGCAAGCGCAGGAAGTGTATGACGTCACCGGCGCAGGCGATACGGTGATTGGCGTGCTGGCCGCCGTGCTGGCAGCAGGCGATAGCCTGGAAGAAGCCTGTTTCCTCGCCAATGCGGCAGCCGGCGTGGTGGTCGGTAAACTCGGTACGTCCACCGTGAGCACCGTTGAGCTGGAAAATGCGATTCACGCCCGTCCGGATAGCGGATTTGGTGTGATGACCGAAGCTGAACTAAAAGCGGCTGTGGCGCTGGCGCGTCAGCGCGGTGAAAAAGTGGTGATGACTAACGGCGTGTTCGACATCCTGCATGCGGGCCACGTTTCTTATCTGGCCAACGCTCGTAAGCTGGGCGATCGCCTGATTGTGGCGGTGAACAGCGATGCTTCTACCAAACGTCTGAAAGGTGAAACCCGTCCGGTTAACCCGCAGGAAAACCGCATGATCGTGCTCGGTGCGCTGGAAGCAGTGGATTGGGTGGTGCTGTTTGAAGAAGATACGCCACAGCGTTTGATCGCGGGTGTGTTACCGGATCTGCTGGTGAAGGGCGGCGATTATAAGCCGGAAGATATCGCGGGCAGTAAAGAGGTTTGGGCCAACGGCGGTGACGTGCGCGTGCTGAACTTTGAAGACGGTATCTCCACCACTAACATCATCAAGACGATTCGCAGCCACTCATGATGAGCATTGAGATCCCAGAAGATTCGCTGTCATCAAAAGCGAGCACTGGGGTTTTCAATGATTCGCTATCACTAACGGCGAGCGAAGAAGCAAGCGTATTCTGACTAAACAGGCGGCCTAATGGCCGCCTGTTGTTGTCTGCGAGCAATGTAAGCTCAGCGAGTGTTTTCGAGCAATATACGCCGCCGAGTCAGCGAATTACTGCGGAGTGTCGATCTTACCCGCCGGGTCCGGTGTCACCACCGCAGGTGCCGGTGCAGCAGGGCTCTCACTTTCCAGTTTCGCCAGGCGCTGTTCCAGTGCCGCCAGCTTCTCACGCGTGCGCAGCAGTACCTGCGTCTGCACATCAAACTCTTCACGATTCACCAAATCCATGCGGGTTAACTGCGCCTGCAGCACCTGACGAATTTTCTTTTCGACATCGTCGCCAAAGTCGCGAATCCCTTTTGGCATGGCTTCATGGACCTGGCGAGCCAGTTGTTCAATTTTTTTCGTGTCGATCATGATGATTTCCTGGTTGCGGTGGCTGATAACAGCACGTGTTCCGACTCAACAAAGGTTAAGTGTAATGCCTGAAACGAAAAGGTTAAACCTGAATTCCGCATCGCAGTAAATGCAAAAGCATTTGCGCTTTTGTCGATTGCCCGTCCAGATGATTGGCGTTATAGTGACCTCGCTTATTCTCAGGGCGGGGCGAAATTCCCCACCGGCGGTAAATCAGCTTCGGCTGAAAGCCCGCGAGCGCTTTCACTGCAAAGTGAAAGGTCAGCAGATCCGGTGTAATTCCGGGGCCGACGGTTAGAGTCCGGATGGGAGAGGGTAACGACATCAGCCGGGCTTAGGCCCGCGTCACGTTTTTGCCATGTGTATTATTTGCGCACTCCTAAGCACGCCCTGGTTCTGGTAACTCATATATTTTTTATAAGGTTTTTTACCATGAATCAGACGCTTCTTTCTGAATTTGGCACGCCGGAACAGCGTGTAGAACGCGCCATCGATGCGCTGCGCAACGGTCGCGGTGTGATGGTGCTCGACGATGAAAATCGTGAAAACGAAGGTGACATGATCTTTGCCGCCGAAACCATGACCGTAGAGCAAATGGCATTAACCATTCGCCACGGCAGCGGCATTGTCTGCTTGTGCATTACTGAAGAACGCCGCCAGCAGTTGGATCTGCCGATGATGGTAGAAACCAACACCAGCTCTTATGGCACCGGCTTTACCGTCACCATTGAAGCAGCGGAAGGTGTCACCACCGGTGTTTCTGCCGCTGACCGCGTCACCACCATTCGTGCCGCTGTGGCAGATGGCGCGAAGCCGAGCGATCTCAACCGTCCAGGCCATGTTTTCCCGCTGCGCGCGCGCGAAGGCGGTGTGCTGACGCGTGGTGGTCACACTGAAGCCACCATCGATTTGGTGACATTAGCAGGCTTCAAACCCGCCGGTGTGCTGTGTGAATTGACCAATGACGACGGCAGCATGGCGCATGCGCCAGAAGCGATTGTGTTTGCCAAACAACACGATATGCCGGTCGTAACGATTGAAGATCTGGTGGCTTATCGCCGCGAGCGTGAAACGCGCCAGGCAAGTTAAGCCTCAGTTATCGTCATCAAAAGATCCGCAGTTTTTACAGGCTGCGGATTTTTTTTCGCGCGAAAGTGCACCTTTAATCCTCATCTTTACCGCCCAACCACTACGCAAATTCTTATTCAAATTCTCTGATAGAGATCATCACAGTTATCAGCGTTAATCCCGGCACGAAAGCGCGTATCGTAGCGGCTAATAAAGCGACACTTTCGTCAGAGGAACCATCATGAGCCACAACCGTATGCCCGCCCTGTTTTTAGGTCACGGCAGCCCGATGAACGTACTGGAAGACAATACCTATACCCGCGCATGGCAGCATCTGGGTGCAACATTGCCACCTCCGCGCGCCATTCTCGCGGTGTCGGCACACTGGTACACACGGGGTACGGCGGTAAAGGCCATGCATAATCCTCGCACCATCCATGATTTTGGTGGCTTCCCGCAGGCGCTGTTTGATGTGCGTTATCCGGCTCCGGGCTCGCCAGAGCTGGCACAGCAAGTGATCGAACTGCTGGCACCGATTGACGTCCATGCCGACCAGGAATGGGGATTTGATCACGGCTCATGGGGCGTGCTGGCAAAAATGTATCCGCAAGCCGATATCCCGGTGGTGCAGTTAAGTATCGATGGGACGCAATCGGCGCAATGGCACTTCGAATTAGGTCGCAAACTGGCGTCGCTGCGTGACGAAGGCGTGATGATCGTCGCCAGCGGTAACGTGGTGCATAACCTGCGGATGCTGCGCTGGCAGGGTGCCGCCACAAGCTATCCGTGGGCTGAAAGCTTCAATGAATTTGTGCGTGAGAATTTGAGCTTTGCCGGTGAAGCAGCAGATCATCCGTTGGTGAATTATTTGCAGCACGAAGGTGCAGAGATGTCCAACCCAACGCCAGAACACTATCTGCCGTTGCTGTATATCCTCGGCGCGCGTGCAGCTGAGGAGTCGATCAGCATTCCGGTGGAAGGGATGGAGATGGGCGCTATCAGTATGCTTTCGGTGCAGGTCAGCTAATGCACTGGCCGCCCGTGTCTGACGGGCGGCACAGCATTTATTCGATAAAGGTATGCGGGTAGAAGCGTGACAGATCCTGAGTGATCAGCGCGCGATCTTCACGAATGCCGATACCAGCAGGTTGATCGTCAATCAGCCAGCTACCGATCAAGGTGTAGCTGTCGCCGAACTTCGGCAACGGATGGAATTGCTGGATGATCATTCCCTCTTCGCCGTACGGACCTTCAGCACGGGCGATCTCCTGGCCGTTTTCAATGATGCGAATATTGGCGCCTTCACGTGAAAACAGCGGTTTCACCACGTACTTGTCCATCTGCGGGGCATTTATGTCGTCGGCAAAGTAGGCGGGCAGCAGATTGGGATGGTCAGGAAACATTTCCCACAGCAGCGGCAGCAGCGCTTTATTCGAGATAATGCTTTTCCACGCCGGTTCTAACCAACGCACACCGGCATCTGCCAGCTTGGTGGAGAACACTTCACGCAGCATAAATTCCCACGGATAAAGCTTAAACAGGTTGCTGATCACCTGATCATGCTGATCGGTAAACTGGCCTCTTTCACCCAACCCAATTTCATCGATATACAGGAATTCATTCGGCAGGCCGGCTTCGGTGGCGCAATCCTGCATGTACTGTACTGTGGCACGATCTTCTTCGGTGTCACGGCAGCAGGCAAAGTGCAGCCAGTTAAAACCGTGCTCCTGATGCAACGCGGCAAAGCGCTCAATCAACTTTTCCTGCAGGCTATTAAACTGGTCACTGCCTTGTGGCAGGTTGCCCGCATTGACTTGATCTTCCAGCCAGATCCACTGGAAAAAGGCGGCTTCATACAGAGAGGTCGGCGTGTCGGCGTTATTCTCCAGCAGCTTGGCATCGCCTTTACCGTCCCAGGCTAAATCCAGGCGGGAATAGAGCGACGGCTGACGCAGCTTCCACGAGTCTCGTACGAAGTCCCAGGTGTGTTTGGGAATGCAGAAGCGGGTGAGCAGTTCATCACTGTTCACCACTTTTTCCACCGCCTGCAGGCACATCTGATGCAGTTCGGCGGTGGTATCTTCTAATTGCTCAACCTGTGCCAGGGTGAACTGGTAGTAAGCGTCTTCACACCAGTAAGGTTCGCCATACATGGTATGAAACTGGAAGCCGTATTCGTTGGCTTTTTCGCGCCAGTCCGGGCGTTCGCTGATAGCAATACGTTGCATACTACGGCTTAGCCTCCCATCGAGCGGCTGCTGCCAGTGCTGCTGCGATTGGTGCTGGTGGCATTGCTGCGCTGCAGGGTGTTTTGTTTCGCAACGCTCTCACCGAAGCCACCACGCGTGATGGTGGAGGTGGTCGCTGGCTTAGGTGCCATGGCGGTTTTCGGCACGTTCATGCTGCGGCCTGAGGTCGCTGCACCATAGTTTTTGCCGGAAGCATCGACAAACTGACCGTTAGCCGGGCTGTTCGGGGTTTTCGGTGAGAACAAGGGTTGCTGCGCAAAGCCCGCGCCGCCGCCCATCATGCGACCCATCATGTAACCGGCCATCAGCGGCATCCAGAAGCTACCGCTCTGCTGCGCTTCGGCATTGTTGGTGCTACCGACACCGGCCTGGGCAGGAGTTTGCTGGCACTGATTCTCACCGAACTCTGCGACGCAATCTTCGCGCGTGGCGTATTTCGGTGCGGTGCGTTCGGCTTCTTTCTTCGCATTGTTATACGCAGTGGTACATTGCGCGCTCTGGCTAGGGTTAGCTTTCGCACAATCATCCGCGTTTTGGTACAGCGATACTGTCTCATCGCTCTGTTCGCAGCCAGCCAGCATAAACACTGCGGTCACCGCGAGTGCCACTGGCGTTAAATGGCGTGCCTGCCAGCTTTTACGAAAAGCGGCATGACGAATATGTTTAGTCCGTTTCATTATTTTCATCCTGTGCCCAAAGGTGGGGCTTAGGATAGGTGATGAGTGGTGGAAAATGAAGCGAGAAGCCGGATGGCTGGGGGATCTTTACGTTGTTATACGTTTGAATGCGAAAGGGGCCGCAAGCGACCCCTTAAGGGATTAATTACCGAAAGGATTTCCGCTGCTGTGCGCGGCAGCCGGGCGCGCTTTCGCGGCGGCTGAAGGTGCCGAAGTTTTCGGACCATTATCGACACGTGAAGCCTGCTGGCTGTTTTCCGGTGCCACCACTTCAGGTGCGGTGGTGATTTCCTTGCCCAGCGTGCTGTTCAGCTGCTGCAGGTCCTGCTCATTCAACGTACCCAGCGCATATTTGATGTTCAGCTGGTTAATCAGGTAGCTGTAACGCGCATCAGAAAGTTGCTGTTTAGAGTTGAACAGGGTTGTGGTCGCATCCAGCACATCAACGATGGTACGGGTACCCACCTGATAACCGGCTTCCATTGCATCCAATGAGCTTTGAGCAGACACAACGGCCTGCTTGTAAGCATCAATGCTGCTGATCGACGCGTTAACGTTGTTGAACGAAGAACGCACGGTCTGGATCGCACTACGATGTGCGCCTTCCAGCTGTTCGCTGGCGGCAACAAAGTTGTACTGCGCCTGTTTCACCTGCGAGGTCACCGAACCACCGCTGTACAGCGGCAAGGAGAAGCTCAGGCCAACCTGGTTGGAACCCGTGATGGAGTCAGTGGTGCCAGAACTCTGGTTAGCACGGCTGCCGCCATATTTGCTGTTAGACACACCAGTAGAGGCAGTCAGATCCAGCGTTGGCATATGACCAGACTCAGCAGAGCGAATTTGCTCGCGCGCCAGGTCCTGGCTTAAACGTGCAGATAACAGGCTGAGATTGCGGCTTTCAGCCTGCTTCAGCAAGGAAGCAACGGCATCCGGGCGTGCGGTTTTGAAACGATCAATATTCAGTGAAGCCAGTGCCAGATAATCCATACCGGTGATCTGACGCAGCGATTCCACTGCATTATCAAGGTTGTTACGCGCGGTCACTTCGTTGGCCAGCACGCTGTCGTACTGGGCACGGGCGTTCTGCACGTCAGTGATCGCTACCAGGCCAACGTTGAAGCGCTGGGTGGTTTGATCCAATTCGCGGTAAATCGATTGTTTCTGCGCTTCCGTGTAAGAAAGGGTATCAATCGCCTTCAACACGTTGAAATACGCCGTTGCGGTATTCAGAATCAGATCCTGCTGTGCAACCTGATAGGTGACATCCTGAATCCCGGCGGTTTTTTCCTGCAGTGACAGCGCACGCCATTTCGACATATCGAAAATGGTTTGTGTTAATTGCAGAGAAGCGCTGGTCGTGTTGGAATGAAGACCGCTGCTGTCACGGTAACCGTTGTTATAGGTATAATCTGCACCCAGGCCTAACTGTGGAAGTAAAGGGCTACGCGCTTCGTTAATTTTCTCAAAGGCTGCATCACGGTCAGCGGCAGAAGCACGCAGATCCGGGTTGCTAAGGCGCGCCTGCTGGTAAACCTGCAACAGGTTCTCTGCCTGGCTGGCAAGGCTAAATCCGCCCAGGCTCAACCCAATAAAAAGTGGGAGCAGTTTTTTCATTTGCATTCCTTTTGTTGCAGCAAATTGCACTGGTAGTGCTGCAGGTAAGCCAAAAAATAATCGCCGATTCTACAGAGGCGGCGTCAGAGATAAGTTGGCTGAACGTGCCTTCTTCCCCTAATTTACGTAAATAATTCAGAAAGAACCACTCGGACGGAGCACAAGGGTTGGCTTTTCTTCGCTCCATCCCAATCTGCATAAGGAACCAGATGATGGCGGGTGAAAAAAAATCCCCTGTGACTTTCACAAAAAACGATGTAGAAATTATTGCACGCGATACACGCTACGATGGTTTTTTTTCCATTATTAGCTACCGTTTCCGCCATCGCCGCTTTAATGGCGAGATGAGCGGTGAGGTGGTACGCGAAGTTTTTGAGCGCGGACACGCCGCCGTGCTGCTACCCTATGATCCCTTACGCGACGAAGTGGTGCTAATCGAACAGATTCGCATCCCGGCTTATGATTCCAGCCCAACGCCCTGGCTGCTGGAAATGGTGGCCGGTATCATTGAACCCGGTGAAACGCCGGAAGATGTGGCGCGTCGCGAAGCCGGAGAAGAAGCAGGCCTCAAGGTCGGGCGTGTGAAACCGATAGTGAATTACTTAGCCAGCCCAGGCGGAACGTCTGAACGTTTGTCGGTGCTGGTGGGCGAAGTGGATGCCAGCCTGGCAGAGGGAAATCACGGGCTGGAGGAAGAGAATGAGGATATTCTTGTCCATGTGGTGAGCCGCGAACAGGCTTATCGCTGGGTGGAAGAGGGGATTATTGATAACGCGGCATCTGTCATCGCCCTGCAATGGCTGGCGTTGCACCATGAAAAACTACGACAAGAGTGGAAGCTAAAATGAAACAGCGCTATACCCCTGACTTTCCCGAAATGATGCGATTGTGCGAAACCAATTTCGCCCAACTGCGTCGCCTGCTGCCGCGTGATGACGAGGCAGGCGCGTCGGTGATCTATCAGGTGAGCGGCGCCCGTTATCAGCTGACTATTCAAGAGTCGACGCGTTATACCACGCTGGTGGAGATTCGCCAGGTGGCCCCGGCAGTAAGTTACTGGAGCCTGCCATCCATGTCCGTTCGGCTGTACCATGATGCGATGGTCGCTGAAGTGTGTTCCACTCAGCAGATCTATCGCTTCAAAGCGCGCTATGATTATCCTAATAAAAAACTGCATCAGCGCGATGAAAAACATCAGATTAACCAGTTTCTTGCAGATTGGTTGCGCTATTGTCTGGCGCACGGTGCTGTAGCAGTGCCGGTCTGCTGATAGCATACAACTATGGCGTGGAGAGAAAGGAAACGCTTTGGATAGCCTGCTTACTCTTCCTGCGGCAAATGGGGCCGATATCAGGATTTTACAAATCACGGACACCCATCTTTTTGCAGGAAAACATCAATCGCTGCTTGGGGTAAATACCTGGTCGAGTTTTGATGCGGTGCTGGACGCCATCATGGCACAACAGCGCGATTATGATTTGATTATCGCCACCGGCGATCTCGCCCAGGATCACACCGTCGAAGCTTATCAACACTTTGTAGCGGGCATTTCACGCCTGCCAAAGCCGTGTGTCTGGCTGCCGGGGAATCACGATTTTCAGCCCGCGATGGTCAATACACTTGCCGATGCCGGAATCGCTTCCGATAAACATGTGCTGTTGGGTGAGCACTGGCAGTTGGTGCTGCTGGATAGTCAGGTCTTTGGTGTGCCGCATGGCATGTTAAGCGAGTACCAACTCGAGTGGCTCGACAAGGCGCTGCGCCTGCATCCTGAGCGCCATACGCTGGTGCTGCTGCACCATCATCCGCTCGCTTCCGGCTGTACCTGGCTGGATCAGCATAGCTTGCGCAATCCCCATCAATTAGAAGCGGTGCTGCAACACTTCCCGCGTGCGCGTAATCTGGTGTGTGGCCACATTCATCAGGAATTAGATCTCGACTGGCATGGTCGTCGCGTGCTGGCTTCTCCTTCGACCTGCGTGCAGTTCAAACCGCATTGCACCAACTTCACCATCGATAACGTCGCGCCAGGTTGGCGCTGGTTAACCCTGAAGGCAGATGGCGTACTGGAAACCGAAGTGAATCGTCTGCAAAGCGATCTGTTCCGTCCCGATCTCGATTCCGAGGGCTACTAAGCGATGGCGGTGCTGATCTATCTGCACGGATTCAACAGCTCTCCGCAATCGGCCAAAGCCACACAACTGCAGCAGTGGGTAGCGCAACATCATCCGCACATTAATGTTCTGGTGCCGCAGCTGCCCACGTTCCCCGCCGAAGCCCCCAGCATGCTGGAAGAGCTGGTGATGCAGTACGCCGGTGAGCCACTTGGCCTGGTGGGATCGTCGCTCGGGGGCTACTTCGCGACCTGGCTCTCGCAATGCTTTATGCTGCCGGCGGTGGTGGTCAATCCAGCGGTGCGCCCGTTTGAGCTGCTGGTGGATTATCTCGGCGAGAACCGTAATCCCTACACCGGCCAGCAATATGTGTTAGAGTCACGCCACATTTACGATCTGAAAGTCATGCAGATTGACCCTCTCGAAGCGCCCGATTTACTCTGGCTGCTGCAACAGACCGGCGATGAAGTACTCGATTACCGCCAGGCGCTGGAATACTACAGCGCGTGCCGCCAAACGGTCGAAGAGGGTGGCAATCATGCTTATATCGGATTCGAACGCCATTTTGCGCAGATCATTGATTTTCTGGGATTAAATGCTCCCTGATTGCTGCGAGATGGACCCCTATTCCTATTGCTAATCAGACAGTTACGATGAGCCAATCAAGTTATAATGCCGATGCCATTGAGGTCTTAACCGGCCTTGAACCGGTGCGTCGTCGTCCGGGGATGTACACCGATACCACGCGCCCAAACCATCTGGGCCAGGAAGTGATCGATAACAGTGTCGATGAGGCGCTGGCGGGTCACGCCAAACGCGTGGAAGTGATCCTGCATGCGGATCAGTCGCTGGAAGTGATCGATGACGGTCGCGGCATGCCGGTAGATATCCATCCGGAAGAGGGTGTGCCAGCGGTTGAGCTGATTCTTTGCCGTCTGCATGCGGGCGGTAAATTCTCCAACAAAAACTACCAGTTCTCCGGCGGCTTGCACGGCGTGGGGATTTCGGTGGTCAACGCCCTGTCAAAACGCGTAGAAGTCACCGTGCGCCGCAATGGCGAGATCTACGATATTGCCTTCGAAAATGGCGATAAAGTGCAGGATCTGACGGTGACCGGCACGGTCGGCAAACGTAACACTGGCACGCGCGTGCATTTCTGGCCGGATGAGAGTTTCTTCGACAGTCCACGCTTCTCGGTGTCGCGCCTGACGCATGTGTTGAAAGCCAAAGCGGTGCTCTGTCCGGGCGTGGAGATCGTGTTCAAAGACAAGGTCAATGATACCGAGCAGACATGGCTCTATCATGGCGGCCTCTCTGATTACTTATCAGAAGCAGTCAACGGCCTCCCTACCTTGCCGGAAAAACCCTTTGTCGGCAGCTTCGCGGGTGATGTGGAAGCGGTGGATTGGGCGTTACTATGGCTGCCAGAAGGCGGCGAACTGCTGACCGAAAGCTACGTCAACCTGATTCCCACTATGCAAGGCGGGACGCACGTCAACGGTCTGCGTCAGGGCTTGCTGGATGCGATGCGTGAGTTCTGCGAGTTCCGCAATATCCTGCCACGCGGCGTAAAACTGTCTGCGGAAGATATTTGGGATCGCTGCGCCTACGTGCTGTCGGTCAAAATGCAGGATCCACAGTTCGCCGGTCAAACCAAAGAGCGTCTCTCTTCGCGTCAGTGCGCGGCATTTGTCTCGGCTATCGTGAAAGATGCTTTCAGCTTGTGGTTGAACCAGAACGTGCAAGCCGCCGAAATGCTGGCCGAACTGGCGATCTCCAGTGCTCAGCGTCGTATGCGCGCGGCCAAGAAAGTGGTGCGTAAAAAGCTCACCAGCGGACCCGCACTGCCGGGCAAACTGGCAGACTGTAGTGCACAGGATCTGAATCGCACCGAACTCTTCCTGGTGGAAGGGGACTCCGCAGGTGGATCGGCCAAGCAGGCGCGCGATCGTGATTATCAGGCGATCATGCCGCTTAAAGGTAAGATCCTGAACACCTGGGAAGTCTCATCGGACGAAGTGCTGGCCTCGCAGGAGGTTCATGATATTTCTGTGGCGATCGGTATCGATCCCGACAGTGAAGATCTGAGCCAACTGCGTTACGGCAAGATCTGTATCCTTGCGGATGCGGACTCCGATGGCTTACACATCGCCACCTTGTTGTGTGCGCTGTTTGTGAAGCACTTCCGCTCGCTGGTGCAACATGGCCATGTTTATGTCGCCATGCCACCGCTGTATCGCATCGATCTCGGCAAAGAAGTCTTTTACGCGTTGGATGAAGACGAGAAAGAGGGCGTGCTGGAGCAGCTGAAGCGCAAGAAGGGCAAACCGAACGTACAGCGCTTCAAAGGTCTGGGTGAGATGAACCCGCTGCAGCTGCGTGAAACCACGCTCGACCCGAACACCCGTCGTCTGGTGCAGCTGACGGTCAGCGATGATGATGTCGAGCAGACGCTGCGCGTGATGGACATGCTGCTGGCGAAAAAGCGTTCTGAAGATCGCCGTAACTGGCTACAGGAAAAAGGCGACCTCGCCGACCTGGAAGCTTGATGACCTGGGACGCTGCGGCGTCCCTTGTTATTTGGGCAAGCCAAACATTTTTACCGGGGAAAGGAACGTGAAAATCACACTGGAAGAGCTACGCGCCTGGGTGGCGGTGGTGGATACCGGCTCAATCACAGCGGCGGCCGAGCAGCTCGATCAAACCAGTTCTGGTATCAGCCGGGCGTTGAGTCGGCTGGAAAGCAAATTACAAACCACGCTAATGCACCGCACCACGCGGCGTCTCGCGCTTACCGAGGAAGGCTTGATCTTCCTCGATCATGCGCGCCAGATCCTTTCGTCGGTAGAACTGGCAGAAGAGCAGATCGCCCAGCGCCGAGACATTCCTTCAGGCAGATTGCGCATCAATGCCAACGCCCCCTTTATGCTGCACGTGATCGTGCCGCTGGTGGCGGAATTTCGACAGCGTTACCCGCTGATTCAGCTGGAGTTGAATACCGACGACATCATGATCGATTTGCTGGAGCAGCAGACCGATATCGCGATTCGCGTCGGGGAGTTGCGTGATTCTACGCTGCGTGCCCGCGTGCTGGGCAGCAGCGCCACGCGTTTAGTGGCGAGCCCGGCTTACCTGCAGCAGTATG
>NZ_DAMDQC010000067.1:0-22705 GCF_032082325.1 Pantoea sp. CTOTU50773
TCCGTCGATGGGTAAAACCACTTTCGCCATGAACCTGTGCGAAAACGCCGCGATGCTACAAGACAAACCGGTGCTGATTTTCAGTCTGGAGATGCCCAGCGAACAGCTAATGATGCGTATGCTGGCGTCATTGTCGCGCGTGGACCAGACGCGCATTCGTACCGGCCAGCTGGAAGACGAAGATTGGGCGCGCATCTCTGCCACCATGGGCATCCTGCTTGAGAAGAAGAACATGTTTATCGATGATTCTTCTGGTCTGACGCCCACGGAAGTGCGTTCGCGCGCGCGCCGCGTGTTTCGTGAGAATGGCGGTTTAAGCCTGATCATGATCGACTACCTGCAGTTAATGCGCGTGCCGGCGCTATCGGACAACCGTACGCTGGAGATCGCAGAGATCTCGCGCTCGCTCAAGGCTTTGGCGAAAGAGCTGAATGTTCCGGTGGTGGCGTTGTCGCAGCTTAACCGCTCACTGGAGCAGCGCGCCGATAAACGTCCGGTGAACTCGGATCTGCGTGAATCGGGTTCGATCGAGCAGGATGCTGACTTGATTATGTTCATCTATCGCGATGAGGTGTATCACGAAAACAGCGATCTTAAAGGGATCGCCGAGATCATCCTCGGTAAGCAGCGTAACGGCCCTATCGGCACAGTACGATTGACCTTCAATGGCCAGTGGTCGCGTTTTGATAACTACGCAGGGCCGTCTTACGACGACGAATAATCCTTTCCAACGAGATGCATGCACGATTTGTGCATGCATTTCACGTCATCAGAAAATAGTGTTGGACAACCTTGGCTTTAATCAGGTTATCTGTACCAAAGCGCACCCTATAACGCTGTGGAAGCAGAATGACTCAGGTAGACGATTACGACCTTAAGATATTGACACTATTACAATCTAACGGCCGCCTTACCAATCAGGAACTCAGTGATTTAGTCGGTCTTTCGGCGTCTCAATGTTCACGCCGCCGCATCAATCTCGAACAGGCAAACCTCATCCTCGGCTATCACGCACGGCTCTCCCCGGACGCGGTGGGTCTTGGCATGGTGGGCTTGATTGAAGTGCGTTTAAAGAATCACACGCCAGATTATGAAGAGAGTTTCCATCGCATGGTGGCAGAGGAGGATGCGATTGTTGATGCCTTTAAAACCACCGGTGATGCTGATTATCTGCTGAAAGTGGCCGTGGCTGATTTAGCCTCGCTGAGTGCGTTGATCAGTCAGCTGGTGGCTGGCCATCAGAGTGTGGCCCATGTGAAAACCTCCGTGGTGTTGAGCCGTTTAAAAGAGAACGGCTTGATGATTATCCCCGAGCACAAAACGCGCCAAAAAAGTGCATGATGTGCTAATCTGGTGCAATTAACGCACATTGAATGCAAACAACGCGCACCAGAAAACAGATTTGTGCATGAATCAACGATTGAAGCTTGGGTTGATGCACAAAAACCTGCAATAAAAGCGCCTTAGATATCAATTGGATAATCGCTGGTACCCCATAGGTGGCGACTTAGCGCCGCCTATGTGGTGCGTTTTTTGCATTTGAACCGCATCATTTGCACTGAGATTACTCCATGGATAACGTTGTTCAACCCACTAAAATTCCTCATTCACGTATTGAAGATGCGCTGGCGATAGTGCTCGGCACGTTAATGGTTTCCTTTGGCGTGATGATGCTGAAACAGGCGGGCGCGCTGACTGGCAGCACTGCAGGTATCGCGTTCTTAATCAGCTATCTGACGCACCTCTCTTTTGGTAGCGCATTTTTCCTGATTAACCTGCCGTTTTACTGGCTGGCAGTGCGCCGCATGGGCTGGGAATTCACGATTAAAACGTTCTGCGCGGTGGGGCTGGTTTCACTGTTCACACACTTGCATCCGATGTTCATCCATTTTTCTGCGCTAAATCCGTTTTATGCGACATTGTTCGGTAACGTGGTGATGGGGATTGGGTTTATAGTGTTGTTTCGTCACAAAGCCAGTCTCGGCGGTATCAATATTTTGGCACTCTGGCTGCAGGACCGCATCGGTCTGCGCGCCGGCAAACTGCAAATGGCGGTAGATACCTGCGTGGTACTCGCTTCGCTTTTCGTGGTGTCGCTACCGATACTTTTGGCCTCAATTGCGGGCGCGGTGATCCTCAATCTCATCATCGCTATGAATCATCGTCCCGGCCGCTACATGGTTTGATGACGCCTCTTTACCGACTATTTATGACCAATCATGGAGATCTGCACCGTGTTTCAAAACGTTGATGCTTATGCTGGCGATCCAATTCTGTCGCTGATGGAAACCTTCAAACAGGACCCACGCGACAATAAAGTGAATCTGAGCATTGGTCTCTATTACAACGAGGCGGGCATCATTCCTCAGTTGCAAGCCGTGGCTGCCGCAGAAGAACGCCTGCAGGCGCAACCGCATCAGGCGTCACTTTACCTGCCGATGGAAGGCCTGGGCCCATACCGTAATGCGATTGCACCGCTGCTGTTTGGCAAAGAACACCCGATGCTGAAGGCCGGCCGCATTGCTTCCATCCAGACGTTGGGTGGCTCCGGTGCACTGAAAGTAGGGGCGGATTTCCTCAAGCGTTACTTCCCGAACTCAAATGTTTGGGTGAGCGATCCGACCTGGGAAAACCACATCGCAATTTTCAACGGTGCCGGTTTCGACGCACAGACTTATCCGTGGTACGACGAAGAGACCAACGGCGTGAAGTTTGATGCGTTTATTGCCAAGCTGAAAACGCTGCCGAAGCAATCTATCGTGCTGTTGCACCCATGCTGCCACAACCCGACGGGTGCGGATCTGACGAACGCACAGTGGGATGAAACCACCGAAGTATTGAAAGCGCAGGAACTGATTCCGTTCCTCGATATCGCTTATCAGGGCTTTGGTGCCGGTATGGAGCAGGATGCTTACGCGATTCGCGCGATTGCGGCTGCAGGCTTGCCAGCACTGGTCAGCAACTCATTCTCGAAAATCTTCTCGCTGTACGGCGAGCGCGTTGGCGGCCTGTCCATCGTGTGCGAGAGCGCAGAAGAATCTGCACGCGTGCTGGGTCAGCTGAAAGCCACCGTGCGTCGCAACTACTCCAGCCCGCCAAACTTTGGTGCGCAGGTGGTTTCTTGCGTACTGAACGATGAAGCACTGTTGAACAACTGGCTGGCCGAGGTGGAAGCCATGCGCCTGCGCATCATCGAAATGCGCCAGACGCTGGTCAACGTATTAAGCACCAAGCTGCCAGGCAAAAACTTTGATTACCTGCTGAAGCAGCGCGGTATGTTTAGCTATACCGGTTTAAGTGCGCAGCAGGTTGACCGTCTGCGTGATGAGTTCGGCGTGTATCTGATTGCCAGCGGCCGTATGTGCGTGGCTGGCCTCAACAGCCGTAACGTTAACCAGGTGGCTGAAGCCTTTGCTGCCGTGATGTAACGCACTACGCAGCACGAGAAAACCGTCATGCCTCCGGGCTGGCGGTTTTTTTATGCGCGTAATCGGGTGCCATCGCCTTTACCTTTGGCTGACTTGCTGAAAACTTAAACGTTGTCATGACGTTAGGGATTTTTCTGTGGTTTAATCAAATGTTACGGCTTGAAGGCAAAAATGCTGGGCATCGTACAGGGGCGCCCAATCAGTGTACCGGGCTGAAGCATTTACAATTGCAACACACCTTAGCGTTATTGCGTTGTTTAGGAATTGAACTCTACGATGCGCAGCGATATGGTGTGCGGACGTCGGCTAAAAGGCAGAAAGTAGTATGTAGATTTGATGAGATTTTGGATGGGGTAAGATCTTAAGATACTGGTATTCCGAAATTTATAAGTTTTTTGAGTAATGTCTGTGGCGTAAAATAATCAGGAATGATAATGTATTAACAATGTTGAAATACTCTGTTACTTATCATTCAAGTTAATCCACCATGACATAATATCTACTAATGCTGGAATTTACTTAATTTGATTTCTGAGTTGTTTTAAATAGGCCTCATAATTATGACAAACAAAGCTGATGATTTACCTATTCAAAGTAGCAATAATTCTAAGCCTTTTACCGAAGGATTTCATGCAAGAAGCGTTACTTTCGCCACGATAATATTCTGTTGCCTTAGTACTCTACTTTTTTTGCTATTTTTCTTTCATTTAATATTAGGCCCTGCATTTTATAAATACATTGGCATGGCGGATAGTTATATACTTAAAAAGCCAGAGTCTATCAAAGATCCATTAATGTTACATAACATCGGTGAAATGGTATCTACAGGGACTATATTGAGCTTGGATGATTTTTGGTCATTTCAGAGTAACCTTTATCAGGTTATAATTACGTCATTAATTGCTATTAACGGAATTATTGCAGCATTTTCTTTCTTTATAATTAAAACATCTTCAATAAATAAAGCTAGAGAAGAGGCAAAAGCCGAAGCAGTTATCGAAATGAAAAAATATATTGATAGCACAATGTTTAGTAATTTTTTAATTGATGTAGTTAACAAAAAAACAGATCTTGTTATGAATCCTAAAATCAAAGATATGCAAGAGGATTTCTCAGGTTTAATTGATGCTGCGCAGCAAATATTAGCTCGCTTGGAAAGTGATGAATTCATAATAAAGAAATTGAAGAGTGATAGCTCAGAATTTAGTAGAAGTTTAAGAATCATTATGCAGGAACTTTCAGAAAGAGATGAAGTTGACAATGAAGGCGCAGATTTAGTTTTGGGAGACAGAACGCATGGCATTTCTTAAAGGAAAAATGAAGGAGAAAGTTAAATCACTTAACGAATCTCCGTTAAATGAATATACATTGAACTCGCCAGCTGAGTTGCTCGATTTTGCCGATAAAAACAATATCAGAGTAATACCTCTAGATGTTTCTTCTTTGACTAAACTGCTTGGTATTACCATGAGAATGGAACCAATGAAAGGAGATGAGTCAGGCTCTCTGAAACGTGGAAAAGATGGAGTATGGGTGATGACTATAAATTCTCTACATCATCCACATAGGCAACGTTTCACCATTGCTCATGAATTGGCTCATTTCATAAAACATACCATAATATCGGATGAATTCAATGATTCAGTATTTTTTAGAGATGGTAAGATAAATAAAATTGAAACTGAGGCAAATAAATTTGCTGCCGAACTATTAATGCCAGAGACTGATTTTCATAATTTTATCAATGAGAAGTCAAAAACTGTAGAGGATATTGCTTTATATTTTCAGGTTTCTTCCATGGCAGTTCGTTTAAGAGCTAAGCAGTTAGGCTATAAGGGGCATAATTTATAACATGGATAAATTTATATATTTTCCTCTACTTAAAACTCGTGATGCGGAATTGAAGGCTATCTCGAATTTAGATGATAGGACCTTTTCCCATACACTTCCAATATACGAATTAACTAAATCTCGTAAAACTACTGTTGCTCCTGATGGTGATATTCATCGTAAAATGTCATCCATTAGAGATGTTCAGAAGGATAGGCCATTTATTCTTGACTTGACATCTAATGAAAAATACATCAATCCTCAGATTGAACAATTACTTGATGAAAATGATGGGTTTAGGGAGTGGCGTTATTTCATTGGGCTATATTCAGATCTTAATATTATTCCAATGATCCATATTTATGATGAGGATGATCTATCTGATACTGAAAAGTTTGTTAATTTGGTATCACAAGAAAAAAAATATTTAGCATTGCGTGTTCCTCATGATTTGGAAGATTATAAAAAATTTATAAATCCAATTGTCAATCAGTTAAGCTTGGGTTGTAAGCTAATTATTATATTCGATGCTGAGCAAGTTTCTTCTGAAAACATGTATGATGTTAGTGACTCACTTATTTATGCATGTAAAAATATCGAGGAATATTCTCATAAGATCGACACTATTGTCATAGTATCAACATCGTTCCCATTATCTCCTGCGTCAATTGGAAATGATGATCATGGTGATGTTCCAATAGTGGAGGAAAGAATTTTTCATTCCGTTTCTAGGGAATATCCTGTTAAATATGGCGATTATGC
The DNA here is from genome assembly GCF_032082325.1 of Pantoea sp. CTOTU50773. Lineage (NCBI taxonomy): Bacteria > Pseudomonadati > Pseudomonadota > Gammaproteobacteria > Enterobacterales > Erwiniaceae > Pantoea > Pantoea sp. CTOTU50773. Next base: position 6,021 of record NZ_DAMDQC010000067.1, read on the forward strand.
TTCAATTAACATTGAACAAGTAGAAATTCGAGGCGGGACTTTTGTTCCTAGAATCGATATTGCGTTGGATGATAAGTTTTTTTATAAAAGATATAGACGTGACAAAGGAAGTTATTCACTTTGTGCGAAAAAAGTCCTTGAAGATAAAAGGTATGTAAATTTAGGATCTTGGGCTGATAGTGAAATAAACAAAGCTTCAAATGATGAACCCTCAGGGATTAGCCCATCTTTTTGGATTTCTGTTAGGATGAACTATTATATGAGCACGCGAGTTATGTTAAGAAATAAATTTTGATATCTTATCTGATGGCATCCTGGTGATTGTAAGGATGTCGTCGGAGGATATTTTATTACCTATCTCCGATTTAAAAACTTTAAAACGATTTTCTGAATATTTAAGTAGGCTTTTTCTAGATGTATCTCTTATAAATTTAAGGCTTTTTTGTGATGAAAGTGTTAAGCAAAGCTCATATTTTGATAGCTTCAATTTATATTTGGTTAAATATTTGAGTTCTTCAACTGATAGTGTACTAGCAAGCATTATTTTACTGTGATTTTTATTTTGAATTGGCTTTCTCACTGCTTTGCAGAAATTATCATAAACAACAATTATACCTATGCTACGAGGTAAGATATCTCTAATGGATTTCAAGTTCTCTTTTTCACAAACAACGTAGCAATAGTCGAAATAGTCTTTATAACTAAGTATTTGATAGTCAAGCCTAGAAGTGTTATCGGAAGCCCCTTTAATTTCATAGGATGTTGCCATGTTCTCATGCAATGAAATTAAGTCAGCTCTGCGAGAGCCAAAATTAAAACGGAACTCAGAGGATAAAATCGCATCTGTATCTCCGAATTCAAGAAGAAATTCTACTAAGCGAGTTTTTATTTCAATTTCTTTCATTTCACATAAACTTATTGAATTACCTATTCTATTATACCAAAATACTGTTTTTATGTACAGGGTGTTTTTTGAAGGTTTAAACTTTAAGATTGTTGCTTACTTTTAAATAAACCTCAAAGATATTGTGTTTTTTTTATAAATTTTTTCGTATGCGCATCTTCTGCGATATCATTTTCTAAATTAAACAAAAACTTCATGAGGCACTATTTATTCTGATTTTTTGAGATTAGACGACTTATCTGGAGCGAATTGTTTTTTATGAGTCATACTAAATGTGTATTCATTATGTTGGCATTTTTTTGCCATTCCATAGGGGGAATAAAACAATGAACATTTCGGACCTCCTCACCTACTGCATGAGTAAGCCGGGTGCGGAGCAGAGCTATAAAAATGAATGGGATGCCACACAGGTAAAAAGCGAAGGCGTACTGTTTGCCATGGTGCATGAGGTGAAAGGGCGTCCGGCGCTGTCGTTGAAAACCTCGCCTGCGCTGGCCGATTTATTGCGCGAAGAGCACAGTGATGTGTTTCCGAGTGAGCATTTAAATAAGTCGCACTGGAGTACGCTGTGGCTGGATGGCTCGCTGAAGGATTCGCAGATTTATTATCTGGTGGAAGCTTCCTGGCAACAGGCTGACGCCACGCGTGCGGCGGGCGTCAGCCATGATGAAGACGCGCGCTAATTAAGCTGCTGACTCTTCACGCAGGGTGTTGATATCAATCACGAAGCGGTATTTCACGTCGCTTTTCAGCATACGTTCGTAGGCTTCGTTAATCTGGTTCATGGCGATCAGCTCGATATCTGAAGTGATACCGTGCTTGCCGCAGAAATCCAGCATCTCCTGTGTCTCAGCGATACCACCGATCAGTGAACCGGCAATGCTGCGACGTTTGAAGATCAGATTAAAGACCTGTGGAGCCGGATGATCGTGCTCTGGCGCGCCCACCAGCGTCATGTTGCCATCGCGTTTCAGCAGGGCAATAAACGGGTTGAGATCGTGCTGAGCAGCCACGGTGTTGAGGATGAAATCGAAGCTGTTGTTGTGCTGCGCCATTTGATCAGCATCTTTCGAAATCACCACTTCATCAGCACCCAGGCGCTTACCGTCTTCAATCTTCGATGGTGAGGTGGTGAACAGCACCACATGCGCACCCATCGCATGCGCGATTTTCACGCCCATATGGCCGAGGCCGCCCAGACCGACGATGCCCACTTTCTTACCTGGACCGACGTTCCAGTGACGCAGCGGTGAGTAGGTGGTGATACCGGCACACAGCAGCGGGGCAACGCCTGCCAGCTCAAGGTTTTCCGGCACGCGCAGCACAAAGCTTTCATCAACCACCATGCTGGTGGAGTAACCGCCGTAGGTGATGGCGCCGGTTTCGCGATCTTCACCGTTATAGGTGCCAACAAAACCGTTTTCGCAATACTGCTCCAGTCCTTCCTGGCAGCTTGGACAGCTGCGGCAGGAGTCAACCATACAGCCGACACCGACCAGATCGCCCACTTTGTATTTGTGAGTGTGGCCGCCAACGGCGGTAACGCGTCCAACGATCTCATGGCCTGGCACCACCGGGAAGATGGTGTTTTTCCATTCGTTGCGCGCCTGATGCAGGTCAGAGTGGCAAACGCCACAGTACAACACTTCAATCTGCACATCATGAGCGCGCAGCTCGCGCGGCTTATAGTCGAACGGGGCGAGTTTAGTTTTCGCGTCCTGTGCGGCATAGGCATGCGTAATATTCATGGTGTCTCCAATCGGGTGTGTCGTGAGTGTTTTGCGGGATCCCGTTCAGCGAGCTGAAGGGACAAAGGCGTAACGAGCTACGCCAAAAAGGAACTGTGTAAGGATAGTCAGCAGGATGAGATGCGTATATGCCTGAAGTTGTCTGATTCTTGCCTGTTTCTGCATTTTGCTGCGGAATCTGACAGCGAGGTATCAGGCCCGACTGACTGCAATATTCAGCGAGTAAACTAGAGAGTGCGGCGTCTGTGGATTGAAAGAAATAAGAAGGCCCGCACTGCGGGCCTTCAATTTTACTTCTTCTTCAACATCGGCTTAAGGAAGCGAGCGGTGTGGGATTTTTCACACTCCGCCACGGTTTCTGGCGTGCCAGAAATCAGGATTTCGCCGCCGCCGCTACCACCTTCTGGGCCGAGATCGACAATCCAGTCAGCGGTTTTGATCACGTCGAGGTTGTGTTCAATCACCACAATGGTATTGCCCTGATCGCGCAGCTGATGCAGCACTTCCAGCAACTGCTGAATATCAGCAAAGTGCAGACCCGTGGTTGGCTCATCAAGGATATAGAGCGTCTGCCCGGTACCGCGTTTCGACAGCTCACGCGCCAGTTTCACACGCTGCGCTTCACCGCCTGACAGCGTGGTTGCAGACTGACCGAGGCGAATGTAGGACAAGCCCACGTCGATCAGCGTTTGCAGTTTACGCGCCAGCGCAGGGACAGCATCAAAGAACTCACGCGCTTCTTCGATAGTCATATCCAGCACTTCGTGAATGCCTTTGCCTTTGTATTTAATCTCCAGCGTTTCGCGGTTATAGCGTTTGCCTTTGCACTGATCGCACGGCACATACACATCCGGCAGGAAGTGCATTTCGACCTTGATCACGCCATCGCCCTGGCAGGCTTCGCAACGTCCACCGCGCACGTTAAAGCTGAAGCGTCCTGGATTGTAGCCACGGGAACGAGCTTCCGGCACACCGGCAAACAACTCACGGACCGGGGTGAAAATGCCGGTGTAAGTAGCAGGGTTCGAGCGCGGCGTACGGCCAATAGGGCTCTGGTCAATGTCGATGACTTTATCGAAATGCTCAAGACCGGCGATCTCGCGATAAGGTGCCACCTCCGTGGTGGTCGCGCCGTTCAGCTGACGCTGGGCAATCGGGAACAACGTATCGTTAATCAGCGTGGATTTACCGGAACCGGATACACCGGTGATACAGGTAAACAGACCCACCGGAATCGTCAATGTGACGTCTTTCAGGTTGTTGCCGCGCGCACCGGTAAGTTTCAGCACTTTTGCCGGATCGCCTTTCACGCGTTGTTGCGGAATGGCGATTTCGCGCTTGCCACTCAGATACTGACCGGTCAGCGAAGCTTCGTTAGCCATAATGGCATTCACGTCACCCTCAGCCACCACCTGACCGCCGTGCACACCCGCGCCAGGACCGATATCAATCACGTGGTCAGCGGCGCGAATCGCATCTTCATCGTGCTCGACCACAATCACGGTGTTGCCGAGATCGCGCAGGTGAATCAGCGTACCAAGCAGACGTTCGTTATCGCGCTGATGCAGACCAATTGAGGGCTCATCCAGCACATACATCACGCCCACCAAACCCGCACCGATTTGACTTGCCAGACGAATACGCTGCGCTTCGCCGCCAGAGAGGGTTTCTGCGGAACGCGACATCGACAGATAATTCAAACCGACATTAACGAGGAAGCTCAGGCGATCGCCGATCTCTTTCAGGATTTTTTCGGCGATCTGCGCACGCTGCCCGCTCAGTTTCAGATTGCGGAAGAAGTCGGTGGCATGGCCAATACTCATATCAGAGATGGTCGGCAGGTTGGTATTCTCAACAAATACATGGCGTGCTTCACGGCGCAGGCGTGTGCCTTCGCAGCTGGTGCAGGAGCGGTTGCTGATGAATTTCGCCAACTCTTCACGCACCGCATTGGATTCCGTCTCTTTATAACGGCGTTCCATGTTGTGCAGCACACCTTCAAACGGATGACGACGTACCGAAGTGTCGCCCCGATCGTTGATGTATTTAAATTCGATACTCTCTTTGCCGGAACCGTACAGAATCACTTCACGCGCTTTGTCGCTCAGGCTGTTGAACGGCGCTTCGACATCGAAATCCAGATGCTCTGCCAGCGAGCGCAGCATCTGGAAGTAATAGAAGTTGCGGCGATCCCAGCCACGAATTGCACCGCCAGCCAGTGACAGTTCAGGGTTCTGCACCACCCGATCGGGATCGAAATACTGCTGCACGCCGAGCCCATCACACGTTGGGCAGGCACCAGCCGGGTTGTTGAACGAGAACAGGCGCGGTTCCAGTTCACTCATGCTGTAGCCACAAATAGGGCAGGCAAAGTTAGCCGAGAACAGCAGCTCTTCGGCATCGCTGTCATCCATGTCGGCGACGATGGCGGTGCCACCACTCAGTGCCAACGTGGTTTCAAAGGATTCGGCTAAGCGCGTTGCCAGGTCATCGCGCACGCGGAAGCGGTCCACCACGACTTCGATGGTGTGTTTTTTCTGCAGTTCCAGCTTTGGCGGATCGGAGAGATCACAGACTTCGCCATCGATACGGGCGCGGATGTAGCCTTGCGCCGCGAGGTTTTCCAGCGTTTTGGTGTGTTCGCCTTTGCGATCTTTCACCACGGGTGCCAGCAGCATCAGACGACGGCCTTCTTCCTGCGCCATCACCTGATCCACCATCTGGCTCACGGTCTGTGCTGCCAGCGGAACATCGTGATCCGGGCAGCGCGGCTCACCCACACGGGCAAACAGCAGACGCAGATAGTCATGGATTTCGGTAATGGTCCCGACCGTCGAGCGCGGGTTATGCGATGTGGATTTCTGCTCAATAGAGATAGCGGGCGAGAGACCTTCAATATGGTCCACGTCCGGTTTCTCCATTAATGAAAGAAACTGGCGCGCATAGGCCGAGAGCGATTCAACATAGCGACGCTGACCTTCGGCATACAACGTATCAAACGCCAGCGAAGACTTACCGGAACCCGACAGACCGGTGACCACAATCAGCTTATCGCGAGGGATGATCAGGTTGATATTCTTCAAATTATGGGTGCGAGCACCGCGGACTTCGATCTTATCCATTCACCTTTCCCGGATTGAACAACACTCGCCATGCCTTGCCAGCATGACCAGCAGAAACGCGTTAGTATGGCACAAAAAATAAACTGAATAAATATCCAGTGTTTTTGCTATTCTGTGTGCCAAATAAAAATTGCGAGCCTGCTCTGAAGTGGGCACCGTCATTGTGACGTGATACAATTTTTGGCTTAGACTTTTAGCATCAACTCATCGGGAGACAGCAACATGGCCAGTCGTGGCGTAAACAAAGTGATTCTTGTCGGGAATCTGGGTCAGGATCCGGAAGTGCGCTACATGCCAAATGGTGGCGCGGTAGCCAACATTACGCTGGCCACGTCGGAAAGCTGGCGCGACAAGCAAACCGGTGAAAACAAAGAGATCACTGAATGGCACCGCGTTGTGCTGTTCGGCAAACTGGCTGAAGTGGCGGGTGAATACCTGCGTAAAGGCTCTCAGGTTTACATCGAAGGCCAGCTGCGTACCCGTAAATGGCAGGATCAGAGCGGTCAGGAAAAATACACCACCGAAGTGGTTGTTAACGTTGGCGGCACCATGCAGATGCTGGGTGGACGTCAGCAGGGCGCGAACGCAGGCGGCGCACCGATGGGCGGCCAGGGCGGCGGCAATAACAACGGTTGGGGCCAGCCACAGCAACCTCAGCAGCAGCCTCAGGGCGGCAACCAGTTCAGCGGCGGCGCACAACAGCGTCCGCAGCAGCAGAGCGCACCGGCGAACAACGAACCGCCAATGGACTTTGACGACGACATCCCGTTCTGAGTCAACGCTCACGCATAACTACTCGCTAAGGCCTCGTTTTACGGGGCTTTTTTGTATCTGGCTCTCAGGTTTCTCAATCAAAAGAAGGGACGCATTTCCCATCAAGGAGTGATAATGAAACAGCATCAGGCAGAAGTGTTATTAAAAACCGCACTGGCGGATGAGCAGGCTCAGTTTCGTCGTGGGCAGTGGGAAGCGATTGATGCTTTGGTCAATCATCGACAGAAATTATTGGTGGTGCAGCGCACTGGATGGGGTAAAAGCTCCGTCTATTTTATCAGCGCCAAAATTTTTCGCGATCGCGGTATGGGTCCGACCATCATTGTTTCACCGCTACTGGCGCTGATGCGTAACCAAATTGAGTCGGCTCGTCGACTGGGTATTGTTGCTGAAACCCTCAATTCTTCGAACAGCAGTGCCTGGTCTTCAGTGACACAACGGGTGCTGGACAATCAGGTCGATTGTTTACTCATCTCTCCAGAACGTCTCGCCAATGATCAATTCATCGAAACCGTACTGCAGCCGATTGCCAACCGTATCGCGCTCATGGTGATTGACGAGGCGCACTGTATCTCCGATTGGGGGCACGATTTCCGTCCTGATTATCGGCGCATTGTCAGCATCTTGCGGCAACTACCGGCGAATACGCCAGTGCTCGGCACCACCGCTACCGCCAATAATCGTGTCGTTGCAGATATACAGCAACAGATGGGCGACATTGTGATTCAGCGCGGTGAGCTGATTCGTAAAAGTCTGGCGCTGCAAACGCTCATTTTGCCGAATCAGGCCTCTCGCCTTGCCTGGCTGGCGCAGGTCATTCCCTCTCTTCCGGGAACCGGTATCGTCTATACGCTCACCGTGCGGGATGCCGAGCAGGTTGCGGCCTGGTTACGCACGCAGCACATTGATGCGCGCGCCTATCATGGCAGCGTTGAGGCCGCTGGTTTCGACAGCAGCAACGACTATCGTCAACACCTTGAGACCTTGCTGCTAACTAACCAATTGAAAGTTTTGGTGGCGACCACCGCACTGGGAATGGGATATGACAAACCTGATTTGAGCTTCGTGCTGCACTATCAGGCACCCGCTTCCATTGTTGCTTACTACCAACAGGTAGGGCGTGCAGGACGTGGCATCGACCATGCGGTTGGCGTGCTGATGTCAGGCGGTGAAGATCGCGATATTCACCAGTTTTTCCGGCAGTCTGCTTTTCCAGCAGAAACTCAGGTATATGATATTTTGCAACTGCTGGAGGAGAGTGATGGGTTGTCGATTCGTGATATCGAACAGCAGACCAATCTGCGCCAGGGGCAAATTGAAAAAGTGCTGAAATTGCTCAGCGTTGAGAATCCTGCTCCGGTGATTAAGGTCAAATCCCAATGGCGGAGAACGCCGGTCGCTTATCTGCTGGATCGCGAACGTATCGTGCATCTGACGCAACAGCGCGAGCAAGAGTGGCAGGAGGTGCAGCGTTATATCTCACAGCGCAGTTGCCTGATGACGTTTCTGCGATTATCACTGGATGACACAGACCCCGTATCCTGTGGCAAATGTGCCAGCTGCCTCGGTCGACCTTTGATTGACCCGCAGGTGGATGCGACACTGGCTCATCAGGCAGCGACCTTTCTACAGCGCGCCGAAACGGTGATTTTGCCCAAAATTCAGGTGGCTGCTCAGGCATTTGAAGAGTACGGTTTTCGCGGCAATTTACCTGCCGCTCTGCGTGCGCAGGAAGGTCGGGTGCTTTCGCGCTGGGGAGATGCCGGATGGGGATCTCGCGTAGTGGCCGAGAAAGCAGCCGGTCATTTCAGTGATGAACTGGTTGCTGCCATAGTGGAAATGATTGAACAGCGCTGGCAGCCAGCACCTGCTCCACGGTGGGTTTGCTGCGTACCGTCGTTGCGTCAGCCTCAATTGGTAGCGGATTTTGCCCGCCGATTGGCACAGCGACTCGGCATACCCTTTGTCGATGCACTGCAGAAAGTGAAAGATAACCCTCAGCAACGTCTGCAGAATAATCGCTTCCATCAATGTCGTAATCTGGATGGCGCATTTTCCACCAGCGCTGACCTGCCTGCCACTGCCGTGTTACTGGTAGACGATATTGTCGATTCAGGCTGGACGATGGCAGTGACTGCAGCCCTGCTTCAGCAAGCGGGTAGCGGCATTGTCTATCCACTGGCGCTGGCAACCTCAACGGTGAAAGAGTGATGAATTTATCTCCTGTTGCACAGGCAACGCTTTTGTTAACCAGCGACTTCTCGCGCCAGAGTGAGGATGAGGTGAAGCCGCTAGGTAATGCTGAATGGGGGCGATTCGCCCTGTGGCTGAAACAACAATCTGCAACACCCGCCGATCTGCTCGGCTCTGGTGCTGATGTCATGCTAGCCAGCTGGGTTGATTCTCATATCACGCGCGAGCGTATTGAAGCGCTACTGAGCCGTGGACATAGCCTGGCGTTAGCGATTGAACGCTGGCAGCGTGCGGGGTTGTGGGTGTTAACACGTTCTGACGCTGAATATCCAAGGCTGCTAAAGCAACAGCTGCGCACTGACGCGCCGCCGGTGCTATTCGGCTGTGGTGATATCACTCTGTTAAATCACCCAGGCCTTGCGGTGGTTGGGTCAAGAAATGCCAGCGAGCGGGATTTAACGTTCAGTCGTCAGGTTGCGGCAAGAATTGTCTCTGCGAATATAAATCTGATTTCGGGTGGTGCACGAGGCATTGATGAAGCCGCGATGCTGGGCGCTTTGCAACATAACGGAGCCGTCATTGGTGTTCTCAGTGATAGTCTGCTCACCGCTGCGACCAGCGCCAAATGGCGTAAAGGTCTCATGGCAGGAAAGTTATTGCTGCTTTCGCCTTTCTATCCGGAAGCAGGCTTTACTGTGGGTCACGCGATGGCGCGCAATCGATATGTTTATTGCCTGGCGAAGAGTGCGTTGGTCGTACACGCGGGTCACAAGGGCGGTACGCTGGCTGGTGCGGAAGAGAATCTGCGCAAGAAATGGGTACCGTTGTGGGTTAAGCCGACCGACGATGTACAGGCCAGCAACGCCCAACTGGTCACACAGGGTGGGCAATGGTGCGCTGCTCACCCCGATGACATTGATGTTGCGCAATGGATGACGACTCATCGTCATCAGCCTTACCAGCAGGATGATCTATTGAGCGGCGCATGGCACACGATGCCCGACAAGATCGCGGATGCTAATGTGGCTCAGGAACCAGAAGGAATCTGGCATCCATCCGATTTTTACCTGATTTTTCAGGCGCAATTGCCTGCACTGGCCGCCTATCCGGTCACGATTGAAGATCTGGGCTTGCGAACCGGTCTGCATCAGATTCAGCTGACTGAATGGTTGCAGCGTGCGGAGCATGAGGGGCTGATTGAACAGCTGGCAGGATCAAACCGTTATCAATGGAAGCGTAAAATCTAGCTGCTGAATGCCGCCCATAATGGAAGCCGGACAATTCTGCCCGGCAAAGTGACTGCTAATGCGGCCGCCACTCCCGCAAAATTACCTCAGTATCACGCACTAACACCGGGTTGCCCGGCAGAATCAAATCCGCCCAGATTTCATTGTGCTGATTGATCTGCTGTTGTGCGGAAACGTAAGTCCGGTCAGCGGTGGTATGCGCATCGGCGGCAACGGTGATGTGATAGCCCAGGCTGGCACCCACTTTGATGGTGGTATCCACGCAGTAATCGGTCGCGCAGCCGCAAATCACAAAGCTCTCAATGCCATGTTGATCAAGCTGAGCCGCCAGGTCGGTTTGCCAAAAACTGTCACAGGCGGTCTTGTTAACGTAGATCGCGTTGGCTGGCTGATCCAATTCCGGCACGATCTGCCAACCTTCGCTGTTTACTTCGAGGCCTGGCTCAACGTGCTGAATGAAAATCACCTGATCGGCCGCTGCCGTCAGTTGATTGATGCGCTGACAACGTCCGTCACGATCAAAACGTGGCGAAGCCAGCACGCCGTTTTGCATATCCACTACCACGACAACCCGATTAGCCATCACTGCCTCCTTTATATAGAGGATGACAGTATCGCGATTGTTACGCATGCAGGTAAAGCAAATCTGTTTTGCATTTCAGCTCGCCGCCGCGCATGCTAATTAACCTGTTTTTAGGAGGTGTGACGTGAAGGTGGTTCCGGAAATCTTTCCTGATAAGTGCGATCAGGCGCAGTTCCAGCATTTTGCTGAACTGCCGGGTATCGAGCTGTATCAGGCGCACATCTCGCGTTACGCTTTTGAGCCGCATACCCATGAAGCCTTCGGTATCGGCACCATTGAATCGGGTGCACAGCGTTTTCGCTACCGCGGCACGCACTATACGGCACCGCAGCATTCACTGGTAATGATGAACCCTGATGAATTGCACACCGGGGAATCGGCCTGTGATGAGGGCTGGCGTTATCGCATGATCTATATTGATCCGCAGGAGATGGAGCGGCTTACCGGCGATCGTCACTGGTGGTTTAGTGAGGCGCTGCGCACAGATGTCCGCCTGGCGCAGCCCTTTTCCCAGCGACTGGCACAGATGTGGCAATCCACCAGCGCGCTGGAACGCGAGAGTCTGTTGCTGGAACTGCTGGAGCTATTACGCCCGCTGGCACATCAGGGAAAATCCCGACCCGAAGAGGGCGCCCATCGCTTTGATGCGGTAAAAGCCTATTTGCGTGAAAACCTGGCGGAGCCGGTTCGTCTTGATGAGCTGGCCGCCCTGGCGTCTTTGTCGCCGTGGCATTTTCTCCGCAGTTTTAAACACCACTTCCATGTTACGCCACATCAGATGCTGATGGCCTTTCGCCTGTTCGAAGCCAAGCAACGTTTAGGAATGGGAGAAAGCGCGGCTTCGGTAGCGGCGGCTGTTGGATTGACCGATCAGGCACACCTCACGCGCGCGTTTGCTCACCGTTATGGCATCACGCCAGGGCGTTATCAAAAGCAAGTTTTCCCCTCACGTTAACCGCAATCTGCTACAAGCCTTTATTATCCGGTTACGCCACACTGCGGCGGAAAGGTCATAAAGGAAAAGAGAATGTTTGCTGGAATCGTATTTGCACTTGCCGCAGGACTGATGTGGGGGCTGATTTTTGTCGGCCCACTGTTGATCCCAGACTATCCGGGCACCCTACAATCAGCCGGACGCTATGTGGCATTCGGTCTGGTCGTCTTGCCGCTGGCGTGGCTGGATCGCCGCCGTCTTAAACAACTGGCGCGCAAAGATTGGCTGGAGGCGCTGAAATTATCGCTGGTCGGTAATCTGCTCTATTACGCCTGCCTCGCCAGCGCTATCCAGCGCACCGGTGCGCCCATCTCGACCATGATAATTGGCACCTTGCCGGTGGTCATCACCGTGACGGCCAACCTTTGCTACGGCCATCTTGAAGGGCGACTTTCCTGGCGTAAACTCTTTCCGGCGCTACTGATTATTGCTGCTGGCCTGGGCTGCGTGAATGCCGCTGAGATGCAAATGCAGGGACCGGAATTTGACTGGTCGCGCTACCTGACAGGGCTGTTACTGGCGATTTTAGCGGTCGCCTGCTGGACCTGGTATCCGCTGCGCAATGGCATCTGGCTGCGCGCGCATCCACAGCATAAAGCCGGTAGCTGGGCAACGGCACAAGGGTTGGTGACCTTACCGCTGGCGCTGGTGTTCTATTTATTCGTGTGCGGTCAACTTTACTGGCAGCAGCCTGAGTTCGCTCTGCCATTTGGCCCACAGCCCACGCGTTTTCTCCTCATCATGCTGGCGATTGGGCTGATATGTTCATGGTTAGGCACGCTATGCTGGAATGCGGCCAGCCAGCGTGTGCCAACGGTCATCATGGGGCCGCTGATTGTGTTCGAAACGCTGGCGGGTCTGCTGTGGACCTTCCTCTGGCGACAGAGCTGGCCGCCGCTGCTCACTGGCATTGGTATTGGCTGTCTCATCGTTGGCGTAATCTATGCCATGCGTATTAAACCGCAGCCGAAAGTCAGCGCGCTTTAACATGAATTTCTGGCTGCTGAGTAGAGGGGCTCAGCAGCCCTTTCTTCAGTTTTTTTAGGAATTTGCCCCCTCTGTTTTGCGCTCCTCTTCGCCATTTATATCCTCAGTCACCACCGCGATATAACTTTCCCTCGCTTATCCTTGCCTGTTTTTACCCCACTTTGTCATAACTCATGTTGCATTCAGGGGGGCAATCCTGTCACTCCAGCGGGTGGAAACGAGGTGATAACCCGCGGGGAAGGGTAAAAAAAACGGCTTCGGGAGGGTTAAAAAGGTGTTCTATCTGCATTTTTATTGCGATTTGGCACTGAAAATCACCGCTTTAAGCCACCATTTTCTCAAGATGCTGCACCGGTGTTGAGAAACATCCGCTGAATTTGCATGAAAAAATGATTAAACACAGCGATGAATTAACGGGCGATATTTCCCATAAGTCGCCATTTTTTACTGTTATTGTTTAGGAGTGATAACGTTTCTAATCCGGAACAATCCTGGTGCGATTATCAGCGCATCACTCTGGCAAAATAGTGAGCTGTGATCATCACCTGAAGTGACAGGTCCAAAAAAAATAATAGTTTCTGTGAGGGCGATTACATGTCGTTGTTCATGATGGCTTAACAGATTTATCGGTATTCAGTCCTGATCATTAATATCAATTAAGTAATAAAACGAAGCGCCAATCTCACCGTAATGAGATTGGGCTGCGTATGAAAGGCTTGAATAGCGAGACTTTTGCTGATGTGAATCAATTTTACCGCAAAAAAGGAAGCAAATCCGCGATGATATTCATCAGGAAAAATTGGTGCGAATTGTTATGTTACGAACGCCGAATTAAATGATCTTCATCTCTTCTGGTAAGAACAAATCTCAGCATTAAGTCAAATAACAACGGTCTTAATGGTGTTAGCGATTATCGGAGCCTGAAGGATAGTGGTAAACGCTGCGGCTAATATCCAGCAAACGACAGCTGCGACGCGTTCCAATGTCGAAGGTGGTTTGAAGGAAGTTAACGGCTTGCCGCTTCTCATTTGTAGTGAAGAAGTTTTTCAGCACGCTTTGCAGCATCTCTTTATCGGAACTCAACGACTGCAGTTCACGGGTAAGGTTTTGTAGTTGATCCTCCAACTCTTTGATTTTTCTGCCTTCTTCTGAAGAAAGCCCAGAGAACTTTTTCTTCCAGCTGTAGAAGGTGGCCTCGGAAATGCCAAGCTCTTCACAAATCTCCCTGACTTTCACTCCCGTTTCAGAAGCTTTAATGGCATTTGTGATTTGCTCTTCGCTATATCGTGACTTTCTCATAAATGCTCTTACCTTTCTTATCAATTAGTGGATGAGAATTACTGTATTAATATCTGGTACTGCAAAAAGAGTATTAATGCAGTATTAAAGTGCGCGATTAGAATTGCGAGGTTTAAATTAAGTTATTTAGAATAAATATCATCATGGGATAAATCTTATTTTATTCTGAATGTCATTGAACGCCTTCCTGGCTTTGGGTTTTTGATATAGATTCATTCCATCCCAAATGCAGAAAAATACTACAATCATTGGAAATACGGCATAACCTGTTTGTGAAAATCACAGGGTGTGCCAGTAAACCTTTGCTTCGAATTCAGGCTGAAATCGTTTACATCCGCAGAGTTTCGCACCAGGTTTAATCGGAATTTTCCTGAATTCATTCAAAGAATCCTGACGGGAGTCTCATTTTTCGGACCAGTTTGGTTTGAAGTTATTAATTTAAGTCAGGCCCACTGAGCGCTTGTTAATTCATTTCAAGGACGTTGTACCGAAAGGCAGTTGCTGTAAGTAATACTAAGGATCAGTCGATGAAATTGAGCGTAATGTCTAATGCCGCCTGGATGATGTCTGAGAAGATCGTCTCGGTGTTTGGCGTCATATTTGTGACCTCCTACGTGGCGAAGTCATTTGGCCCGACCATATTCGGTCAGATGGCGTTTTCAACCTCGTTGTTCTCGATGGTACAGACCGTAGCGATTTTCGGTACCGAAACCATCCTGTTCAAACGCATCAGCAAAAGTGCGCCGAAAGGCCTGCGGCTGATGGCGGTGGCCCGCACCATGCGGTTGGTCTTGTTGTTGCTGACCTCCATCCCGGTGTTGATTTGGGTGTGGTACAACATGCAGGAAAATTTCCTCGCATTTGCCCTGGCCTCGTTTATCTCCTCCGTTTTTGTGACGCAGGATACGTTCAGCGTTTATAACAATGCGCGTCTGGCTTCCCGACTTAATACCGTGGCCAACTCGGTCGGCCTGCTCTTGGGCTTTACCCTGAGTTTCGCCATTGCCTGGCTGCATCTCAATCCCTTGTGGCTGACGCTGTCGATTGTCATGGTCACGCTGGTGCCGTACGTCATTAAACGGTCTAACTTTTACCGCGAAAACCAGGACATGGCGCCACCGCAGGAGAAGCGCAATACCTACCTGCGTTATCTGCTGTACGCCGGTTTACCGTTGGCAATTTCCAGCATCTTCATTTCCGTGCAGGTTAAGGCGGCCCAGATGTTTCTGGCGGGTATAGCCTCCGCTCGCGATCTCGGCCTGTTTGCTGCCGCCAATACCATTTCGGCGTCCTGGATATTCATTCCGGTTGCCATCATCACTTCCTGCTTCTCGGAGATCTTCCGGGAGCGCGGAGCAGCCGCCATCAAGCTCACTGCGCGGCTGAACGGCTATGTCATGGGTGTTTCATTGTTGTTGTTAGCGGTGATCGCGCTGTATGGCGAGCAAATCATCATCGCTTTGTATGGTCACGAGTACACACAGTCAGGGAGTCTCATTACGTTACTGTCGTTAGCAACCTGCTTTTCGGCAATGGGGACCGTAGCGTATCGCTACATGGTGAAAGAGGGCGGATTTAACTATCTGCTGAAGAAGATCATCTGCCTGATGGTGATCAGTCTGCCGCTGTCGTGGTGGCTGATCCAGGGCTACGGCATCATGGGTGCCGCCTGGAGCGTCTTCATCTCTGAACTTCTGTCCCTCACCGTAATGAATTACTTCTTCAATAACGGCGTCATTCAGAAGATTCAAGTTTCCTCACTCAACTACAAAACCTACAAATGAGGTCCGATATGCTCAAGTTGAAAGATGAACTCAGAAGAAGTGTCCAGTACTTCATCAAGAAGATGCCCTGGGCTTACCAGGACCGCATCTATTACTTTCATAAATTCCGTAAACTGCCCAATTTGCGTCAACCGAAAGTGTTTAATGAGAAGGTGCTGTACCGGAAATTCGTTTTTGGCGATTACCAAATCTATGGCCGCCTGTCGGATAAATATTCGGTGCGCGAATACATCGCCGAGAAAGTGGGCAGCGAATACCTGATCCCATTGGTGTATGAGACCAGCGACCCGCACTCGCTGCATACGCTGCCGAGTTGGAAGAACACGGTAATTAAGCCCAATCACGGCTCCAATATGGTGGAAATCCTGCTGGAAGAGCCGGATGCGCTGAAGAAGCAGAAAATTATCAGTGACTGCCATCGCTGGTTGAAGACCGACTTTGCCAATGAAGCGCGTGAGATTCACTATCGCTACATCAAGCCGCGTATCCTGGTGGAGCAGTACATTGGTGATGGCAAAACTGCGCCGATTGATTACAAGTTTCACATGTTCAACAAGCGTGACGGCAGCTTTGAATATGTGCTGCAGGTGATTTACAACCGATGTAACCCGTTACTGTCGATGAATTTTTATGTGAACAACCTCAATGAGGCGTACCACAAAATTCGCGATACCGGGCTGGATGTGAATCCACAAATGGCGCAGTTACAGCACGCATTAGCGCTCAGTAAAACCCTGGCGAGCGATTTTGATTATGTGCGTGTGGACTGGTATATCGATGGTGATCGGATTTACTTTGGCGAGCTGACGTTTACGCCAGGTGCCGGGTTAGTGACCGGGTTGGACCGTGGATTAAACCAGATGATGGGTGATATGTGGATTCAAGACCGCCGCGGTACGCAGATACCGGGTGTGACGGTGCCGGAAGTCGCTATTCCAGCCGTACTGAAGAAAATTTGAGTATCACACAGCAAAATAAAAAACCCCGCTTAGCGGTAATGCCAGTCAGTTAAGCCTGACTGGCATTTTTTCTTCTGGCTGTCGGATATTT
>NZ_DAMDQC010000068.1:0-22616 GCF_032082325.1 Pantoea sp. CTOTU50773
CAAAGGGCTGTGGCAGCGGCCAGCTGTCTGCCAGCAGATTGATCTGTTGATAATGGCTGTAGGCAAACATCGCGGGTTTCACTTTGCCGTACCCGCGACTGTGACCACAGCCGCGCAGAAAATAGAGGCGTTGCTGCGTCTGATTCAGGATTTAAAAGTCGCTAAAGCGATAGATTCCCGCCTGCGCTTTGGCCAGCACATCGGTATCAATATCAGACGCCCAGACGCGTAATCCGCTGCCCAAAACCTGATCCAGCGTGATGGCGATTGAACAGGGTTCTTCACCGGTCGAGGCGGCGGTACACCACACGCGATAATCTTTCGGACGCTGGCGTGCATGTTCCGCCAGAATCGGGAAATGATGCGCTTCCCGGAAAAACGACGTGAGATTGGTGGTCATGGCATTGATAAAAATCTGCCACTCCGGCTGCTCAGGGTGGGATTCGAGCAGGTCGGCATAAGCGGTAAAGGTGTTCAGTTTGAGTTCGCGCACCCGGCGTGAGAGACGGTTAAATATCATCTCTTTTTTTTGTGTATTCACCACAATGCCGGCGCGCTGATAAATCAGTTTTCCCAGACGAATTAATTCAATATCGGTTAATGACAGCGAGCCGGGTAATAAGCGCGCAGCTGTGGTGTTATTTTCATGCATTGCCATCAAGCCTTATACCGGCGTATTCATCACTTCCTGATACGCAGCAATCATTTTATTTTTAGCCTGCATGCCAAAGCTAAATGAAATTGAGGATTTCTGCATCGCCAGCATCACATCGTTAAGGCCGAGATCGCTGCTGCCTGACATCCACTGCTGCGTTTTGGTTTTGGCATCCAGCTGGGTTTTATTTATCTCATTGATACTGTGCAATAACTTATCTGAGAAGGAAGGGGTGTTATCGCGCGGAGATATCGCGCCTGTGACTTGTTGCGCCTGAGATTGAATCTGATCGAGTACGCCTCGTAATAAGCTCGCTGACATGCTTCACGCCCATTGGAATAAGAATACAGATTGGCAGATTAGCATTCGAGGCTATTCATCAGAAAATGCAATAAGACAACACAACTTCGAGCTTATTGCCCATTAATAAATCGCGCTTTCGATGAATAATGATTCTCTGAATATTCCTGATGACCTATCACTATTTTTACAGGAAGGCGGCATGAGTGCCACGTTAAAGGATTTAAATCATCACCCGTCCGCACAATTAAAATCGGTGCTGTTATCGCTGCGATCCAGCCCGAAAATCGCGCTGGCAATTGCCGCAGCGGCCACGCTTTCGGTGGTTATCGCGCTGGTGATGTGGGCCAATCAGCAGAGTTACAGCATCCTGCTCAGCAATATCAGTGATGAAGACGGCGGTGCCATCGTGGCGCAGCTCACCCAGCTGAACGTCCCGTATCGCATTGACGCATCCAGCGGCGCGATCCGGGTGCCAGAAGGGCAGGTGCATGAAGTCCGTATGAAGCTGGCGCAGCAGGGTTTACCCAAGGGCGGTGCAGTCGGCTTTGAGCTGCTGGATCAGGAAAAATTTGGCATCAGCCAGTTCAGCGAACAGGTGAACTTCCAGCGTGCGCTGGAGGGGGAGCTGTCGCGCACCATTGAGAATCTGGGTCCGATCCAGTCGGCGCGCGTGCATCTGGCAGTGCCCAAACCGTCCCTGTTTGTGCGTGAGCAGAAAGCGCCTACCGCCTCGGTGAGCGTCAATCTAATCAACGGCCGCACGCTGGATGAAGGCCAGATTGTGGCGATAACGCATCTGATCTCCAGTGCGGTAACCGGCCTGGCAGCAGAGAACGTCACGCTGGTGGATCAGCGTGGCAATTTGCTGACGCAGAGTGGCATGCGCGGTCTGCAAACCTCACAGCTGAAATACACCAACGACATTGAGTTTGATTACCAGCAGCGAATTCAACGTATGCTGGCGCCGCTGGTGGGTGAAAACAACGTGCGCGCGCAGGTCACGGCGCAGATCGATTTCACCCAGCTGGAGCAGACCCAGGAGCAATATCAGCCGAATAGCGATCCGCAAAAAATGGCGATTCGCAGCCGACAGGCCAGCCAGGCAGAGCAGGGCAACAACAGTGGCACTGGCGGTGTTCCTGGCGCACTCAGCCATCAGCCGCCCACGCCCGCCACGGCACCGATTACCCAGCCATTAGGTGTCAGCGACAGCAAGCGTCCCGCAGGCCAGCCTTTCAATAATCGCAACGACGAGACCACCAATTTTGAGCTGGACCGCACACTGATCCACAGCAAATCCAGCATCGGCCGCATTGAACGCCTTTCGGTGGCGGTAGTGATTAACCATCTGCCGCAGGGCGAAGAGGGCAGCGTGAGTGCGATGAGTGATGAGCAGCTGGCCCGCCTGAATACCCTGGTGCAGGAAGCGATTGGCTATCAAGCCACGCGGGGAGACAGCATCAATATCATGCATGCGCCGTTTAACGGCCTGGTCGATGAGCCTCCGCTGCCGCTGTGGCAGCAGGCGAGTTTCCACACGCTGTTAATGAATCTGTTTCGCTATCTGGTGGTGGCGATCATCGCCTGGATCATGTGGCGCAAACTGGTGCAACCGAGCTGGGAACGCCATCAGCAGACCACGCTGCGCCAGATGGAGCTGGAGAAAGAGGCGCGCGACGAGGCCGCTGCAGCGCAAAAACATGCGGCAGAGAACGATGTGCGCCAGCGTGCTCAGCAGCGTGCGCATACCGAAATTAGCACTCAGCAACTGCGTGAGCTGGCAGAGCAGGAGCCTCGCGTGATTGCGCTGGTGCTGCGCCAGTGGATGAACCAGGAGGGCAGGCCATGAATGCGGCAGATAAGAGTGCGGTGGTGATGCTGACGCTGGGCGACGAGCTGGCGGCAGAGGTGTTTAAGCATCTCAATGCGCATGAGGTGAAGCAGATCGGCGGTGCGATGGTCAACATGGCCGGATTTAGCCATCAGCAAATGGCGGCGGTATTGCAGCAGTTTGAACAGGATTCAAGTGAATATGCCGCGCTCAGCCTGAACACCAATGACTACTTACGCAGTGTGCTGGTGAAGGCGCTGGGCGAAGATCGTGCCAGTTCGCTGCTGGAAGATCTGCTGGACACCCAGCAGGGCAGCAACGGCATGGAAACGCTCAACTTTATGGAGCCGCAGGCGGTGTACGATCTGATTTGCGAAGAGCATCCGCAGATCATCGCCACCATTCTGGTGCACCTCAAGCGCAATCAGGCCGCTGATGTGCTGGGCAAGTTTGAAGACCGCGAGCGCAACGACATCATGCTGCGCATCGCCACCTTTGGCGGCGTCCAGCCTGCCGCGCTGCAAGAGTTGACCGAAGTGCTGAATACCTTGCTGGATGGTCAAAATCTCAAGCGCAGCAAAATGGGCGGCGTGCGACCGGCTGCCGAAATCCTTAACCTGATGAAAACTCAGCAGGAGGCTTCTGCGATTGAAGCGGTGCGCGATTTTGATCAGGAGCTGGCGCAGAAACTGATCGATGAGATGTTCCTGTTTGAGAATCTGATTGAAGTGGAAGATCGCCATATTCAACGTCTGCTGCAAGAGATTGAAAATGAAACTCTGTTGATTGCGCTAAAAGGGGCCAACGAGGCGTTGCGCACCAAGTTCCTTGCCAACATGTCGCGCCGCCAGGCGGAGCTGATCCTCGACGATCTGGCTTCGCGTGGCCCGGTGCGCTTGTCGCAGGTTGAGGCCGAGCAGAAAACCATCCTGAATATTGTGCGCAAACTGGCGGAATCCGGTGAGATTGTGATTGGAGGCAGCGACGATGCCTATGTCTGATCACGCACAATGGCGCCGCTGGCAGCCGGATAACCTGCTGCAGGAAGCGGCGGAAATCACGGTTGAAATCGATAGCACGGCCTCAGAGGCCCAGCGGCAGGCGGATCTGGCGCGCCTGCGTAAACAGGCTGAACAGCAAGGTT
The DNA here is from genome assembly GCF_032082325.1 of Pantoea sp. CTOTU50773. NCBI lineage: Bacteria > Pseudomonadati > Pseudomonadota > Gammaproteobacteria > Enterobacterales > Erwiniaceae > Pantoea > Pantoea sp. CTOTU50773. The sequence continues at coordinate 3,934 of NZ_DAMDQC010000068.1, forward strand.
TCAGTCAGGGAATGAAACAGGGTGAAGAGGCGGGTCAGCAGCAGGGCTACGAAGCTGGATGGCGCGAAGGGCATGAAGCGGGTCTGGCGCAGGGCATCGAACAGGCCGCAGCACAGCAGCAGGCGCTGTTGCGTCAGGCTGAGTGCTGGCTGCAAAACTTCAGGCTGGCGCGCGAGAATCTCGACAGTGTGATCCCCGGTCGTCTGGTGCAGTTGGCGCTCACCGCCGTGCAGCAGTTGTATGGCCGCCAGGCACAGATCGATCACCCCGCGCTGCTGCAACAGATTCGCCAGTTACTTCAGCATGACGCACTGCTGCACGGTACTATCCAGCTCTACGTGCATCCCGACGATCGTGCGGTGATTGAGCAGGCACTGGCGCAGGCGTTAACTGAGACGGGCTGGCAGCTACACAGCGATGCACAGCTGGCGCCCGGCGGCTGTCGCATTACCTCCGCTGAAAGCGAGTTCGATGCCAGCCTGGAAACGCGCTGGCAGGCGCTGTGCCAGCTGGCGCGTCAGGAGATTGTGCCATGAGCCAGCAACTCAGGCAGTGGCTCGATGCGCTCGACACCATTGAGCACAACATGGCGGCGGTGCCGGGGTTTCGCCAATACGGCAAACTGACGCGCGCCACCGGGCTGGTGATGGAAGCTGTGGGGCTGATATTGCCGATAGGCGCGCTATGTCTCGTCGAGCGGCAGACCCCGCAAGGCAAAACCGTGGTCGACACGGAAGTGGTGGGTTTCAACGGCCACACGCTGTATCTGATGCCGCTGGCGCAGGTGGAGGGCATTGTGCCTGGTGCGCGCGTGTATGCGCCTGCGCACGATAGCGGCGGCGATAAACAGTTGCCCGTTGGGCCCCAGCTGTTGGGTCGGGTGCTGGATGCGCAGGGCCATCCGCTGGATGGCGGTGCTGCACTGGGCAAACCGCTGGCGAGCCTGTTCACCGCTTCACTCAATCCGCTGCATCGCGATCCGATCAAAAGCGTGCTGGACGTTGGTGTGCAAGCGATCAATGGCCTGCTGACGGTGGGGCGTGGTCAGCGCATGGGCCTGTTTGCCGGTTCCGGTGTGGGCAAAAGTGTTCTGCTTGGCATGATGGCGCGTTTTACCACCGCCGAGGTGATCGTGGTGGGATTGATTGGCGAACGCGGCCGCGAAGTTAAAGATTTCATTGAAAATATTCTGGGTGAAGCCGGGCGTTCGCGCGCAGTGGTAATTGCCGCGCCTGCCGATGTATCGCCGCTACTGCGCATGCAGGGTGCGGTGTATGCCACGCGCATTGCAGAAGACTTTCGCGATCGCGGCATGAATGTCCTGCTGATCATGGATTCCCTGACGCGCTATGCCATGGCGCAGCGTGAAGTGGCGTTAGCCATCGGCGAGCCGCCCGCCACCAAAGGCTATCCACCTTCGGTATTTGCCAGGCTGCCCGCGCTGGTGGAGCGCGCGGGCAATGGCATGGCAGGCGGCGGATCGATCACCGCGTTTTATACCGTATTGACCGAAGGCGACGATCCCCAGGATCCGATTGCCGATGCGGCACGCGCGATTCTCGACGGCCACATTGTGCTGTCACGTCGCCTGGCGGAAGCGGGGCACTATCCGGCGATTGATATTGAAGCCTCAATCAGCCGCGCTATGACCGAGCTGATCCCGCAAGCGCAATATCGCAAGGTGCAGCGCTTTAAGCAGCTGCTGGCCTGCTACCAGCGTAACCGCGATCTGGTCAGTGTCGGTGCCTATGCGTCAGGCAGCGATGCGCTACTCGATCAGGCCATCGATCGTTTTCCCGCTCTTGAAGCCTTTCTCCAGCAGGCGATCCACCAACGCAGCGACTACCCGACTGCAATGGCGGCGCTGGCTCAATTATTCCCTGACATCCCGGAGTGACAATGCACATGCGCAATCCCATGGTTATGTTACGTGACAGAGCCGAAGAGACACTGACCGCCTCCACGCAAACGCTGGGGCAGGTGCAGCAGACGTTGCAGCACGCCATGGCGCAGCATCAGCAGCTGCAAACCTATGCAGATGAGTATCAGCAGTCACTGCGGCGGGGCATGACGGGCAGCGGTATGTCGGTGGCGCATCTGGTCAACCATCAGGCGTTTATCGTGTCGCTCAATCAGGTGGTCAGGCAACATGAGAACCAGGTCGATCAGTGCGAACGTGCCGTCGATGGCGCGAAAAAATGCTGGATTAATGACAAGCAGCGCCTGAACGCGTTTGAAACCTTGCTGGCGCGGCGGCAGAGTGATGAGGCGCAGGCGGCCAGCCGTCGTGAGCAGAAGCTGATGGATGAGTGTGCGCAGCGAATCAATCATCAGCGTGGCCGGTTATGACGATGGATATCACGGCACTGCTTAACGGCAAACTCAGCGATGTATTGAAAACCCGCGAGCCGACTGACGAGGATTTTAGCGAACTGTTACTGGAGAAGCAGGATGGCATGCTGGCGATGGAGGAACCTTTGCTATCGGTATTGGCCACTGCCATTTCCATGCGGAGTTCGGCATCGTCGAATTCCGGGCGGGCGCCAGCGTCTGCACTCACTGGCAGCGACAATCCCCGCTGGCAGTTGCAGCAGTTGATAAGCCAACAGACGGCCAACCTTCACGGATCGGCCCCAGCCGACTCCATCGGATTAGACGACGCCGGGTCTGATGCTACCGCCAGAGCCTTTAGCGCTGGCACGCGCAATATGCTTTTCGCAGACACGGATCGCCTGTCTGTCACGAATACGCGCCATGCACTTGTTGCTAATGCAGATAGTCTGCCTGCCGTGGACACGCGCCATGCGCTTCTCGCCAACGCGAGTAGCCAGCCTGTCGTGAAGACGCGCAGTCCGCTTCTCGCCGAAATGCGCGGCGCGCCCGCCGATCGCTTTAGTCAGCCAGGTTCAGGCAGCCGGTCACCTGTGCCGCAGCCCGAAGTTTCTGCCACGGCAGCCAGCGGCCAACTCGCCGAGCGACAAAGTACACCAATTCTGGCATCGCAAGCTGACACCATAGCGATCACCGAGCTGGGACTCTCCACCAATCATCCTACTCCGATGCCGTTACAGCGAGCGCTGCCCGCGCCGGCAACGGTCACGGTGGCCCTGCAACATCCACCTGAATCTCCCGCGTGGAAGCAGGAATTCAGCCAGCAGATTGCATTACTGAGCCGTCAGGGCGTGCACAGCGCGGAGATCCGCCTGCATCCGGAGAGCTTAGGTTCGTTGCAGATTTCCCTGCGCATGCAGCAAGAACAGGCGCAGATCCATATCGTCAGCGAACATGCTGGCGTACGTCAGGCCATTGAGCAGGCATTGCCGCAACTGCGAGCGGCGATGGCCGAGTCCGGCGTGCAGCTGGAGCAAGCCAGCGTGGGCAGTGAAAACCCACATGCCAATGCAGATGGCCAGCGCGGATCCTCACAGCCACCATCGCCTGACGATGCAGATGACCATCGAGCGGGAGAAGACGAATCCACCACAGAGTTAATAGCGTCAGCACCGGGAAATAGTTATGGAATAAATACCTTCGTATAAAAGGGTGAATTAGCCTCAGGTGTGAAATGACATTGGCTTATTCCACTCCATCGGAAAATATTATAATCATGCTCTTCATCAATATTGTTGAGTCTATTAACTCTCACGCTGAGTGTATTCATTATGGAAGAAGAAAAGACCGATAAACCAAAACGTAGCCGCCTGCGAACACTCCTTATTATATTTCTCACACTCAGCCTGGTAACCACCGGTGGCGGTGTAGCCTATTGGTTTTGGCTGGAAAAACAGAGCGTCTCGACTGACGAGCCGAAAGAACCGGTAATAGAAAAAGTAGATCCGGTCTATGTGCCGCTGAATACTTTCACCGTCAGCCTTAAACCCACCGAGGAAGAAGCTGATCGCGTGCTGTATTTAGGCATTACGGTGAGTTTTATTGACTCACAGTCATCGGCGACGTTAGCGAAATTTATGCCGGAATATCGCAGTCGGCTATTTATGTTATTCACCCAGCAAACTTTTGAAACGTTATCAACGGATGAAGGAAAGCATCAGTTGATTGCCGATATTCAAACGGCACTCAGCCAGCCATTGCCACATCAACAGGCAATCACGCCCGCTGAAGTGTTAATTAATGAATTTATTCTGCGGTAAATACTATGTCAGATAGCTTTTTGTCTCAGGATGAAATCGATCGCCTGCTGAATGCCGACAGTGATAGCAGCGCCCCGGTCTCAGACAGTGCAGAAGCCAGTGATATCCGGCCTTACGATCCGCATACGCAGCGTCGGGTGATTCGCGAGCGTCTGCACTCGCTGGAGATCATTAATGAGCGCTTTGCTCGTCAGTTCCGCATCGGGCTGTTTAATCTGCTGCGTCGTGGCCCGGATGTGACCGCTGGCAATATTCACATCCAGTCCTACCACGAGTTTGCGCGCAATTTGCCGGTGCCCACCAACCTGAATCTGCTGCATCTGCATCCGTTGCGCGGCACTTCGCTGATGGCCTTCTCACCGGGGCTGGTGTTTATGGCCGTGGATAACCTGTTTGGCGGCGATGGGCGTTTTCCCACCAAAGCCGATGGGCGCGAATTCACCCCCACCGAGCAGCGTGTAATTAACCGCATGGTGAGCATGGCGCGCGAAGCCTATGAGTTCGCCTGGAGCACCATTTTCAGCATCAAAACCGAGTACATTCGTTCGGAAATACAGGTGAAATTCACCAACATCACCTCATCACCCAATGACGTGGTGGTCACCACCCCATTTGCGGTCGAGATTGGCTCGCATCGTGGCGAATTTAATATCTGTATTCCGTTTAGCACCCTCGAACCGCTACGCGAACTGTTAAGCAATCCGCCGCTCAGCCACTCCCGCAGTGAAGATGCTCACTGGCGCGGCATGCTGGCGGGCGAGATGCGCGAAACCGAGCTGGAGCTGGTGGCGACCTTTGCGCAAATGGAAACCCGGCTCTCATCGGTGCTGCGCATGCAGCAGGGCGATGTACTGACCTTTGACAAACAGGATCGCATCACCGCCAGCGCCGGCGGTGTGCCGATATTCACTGCGCACTACGGGGCCGTGAATAACCAATATGCCCTCAAGGTTGAACAAAAAATTCAGCCTGCATTGTCATCAATAAGCAAGGAGCCACATCCCCATGAGCGATAACCCAACCTCGACGGGCGCTGAAGATCCCTCTATCGACAATCTTTGGGGAGACGCCATGAGCGAGCAGCAGGCTGCCAGCAGCGCGTCGCAAAGCACTGACGATTTGAGCCTGATAATGGATATCCCGGTGAAAATGACCGTGGAACTGGGCCGCACCAAAATGACCATCAAAGAGCTGCTGCGTCTCAGCCAGGGTTCAGTGGTGACGCTGGATGGTCTGGCGGGAGAACCGCTGGATATCCTGATCAATGGCTATCTGATTGCCCAGGGCGAAGTGGTGGTGGTGTCGGATAAATTTGGTATTCGCATCACCGAAATCATCACGCCGTCTGAGCGTATGCACCGGCTAAGTCGCTAATGATCACACACTCTGCTGATGATTCGCTGCTTATGACGCTGCTCGGTGCGCTGGGATTGGTGATATTACTGATGCTGTTGCTGGCATGGAGTGCGAAACGCAGCGGCTGGCTGCAGCGTTATCAACGCAGCCATCCGGCCATTAATGTGGTGGCGCGTCTCTCGCTCGGCGCGCGCGAGCGGCTGGTGCTGGTGGATATCGGTGAGCAGCGGCTGTTGCTCGGCGTCACCGCGCATCAAATCACCTGCCTGAGCCAATCACCGCAACCTGACGCTAAGGACGGACGATGAAAGGGCGCGCGGTCATGGCGTTGCTGCTGCTCTTCACCGCCGCCAGCGCCGGGGCGGCCAACAGCGACATTGTCATCGCCCGACCCAACGGTGAAGATGGCTGGACGCTGCCGCTGCAGACGCTGGTGTTGCTGAGCGGCTTTACCTTTATTCCCGGCATTTTGCTAATGATGACGGGTTTCACCCGCATTGTGATCGTGCTGGGGTTACTGCGCAATGCGCTGGGGACGCCCACCGCACCACCGAATCAGGTGCTGGTCGGGCTGGCGCTGTTCCTCACTTTCTACGTGATGTCGCCAGTGCTGAACCAGATTTATGAAAAAGCGTGGCAGCCGCTGCAAAACAACAGCATCACCATGGAAGTAGCGTTGGCGGAAGGGGTTAAACCGCTGCGCGCGTTTATGCTGGATCAAACGCGTGAAGCGGATCTCGCGCTATTTGCACGTATCGCCAAAGCACCGCCGATGAGCGGGCCGGATGCAGTGCCGCTCAGTATTCTGGTGCCTGCCTTTGTCACCAGTGAATTGAAAACCGCTTTCCAGATTGGCTTCACGATATTCATCCCGTTTTTAATTATCGATTTAGTGGTCGCCAGTATTCTGATGGCGCTGGGCATGATGATGGTGCCACCCACCACCATCGCGCTGCCGTTCAAACTGATGCTGTTTGTGTTGGTCGACGGCTGGCAGCTGCTGCTGGGTTCACTGGCACAAAGTTTCTACAGCTAAGGAGCCGCGAATGACACCTGAAAGTGTGATGGTGCTGGGCATGCAGGCGATAAAGGTAGGGTTGATGATTGCCGGGCCGTTGCTGCTGGCCGCACTGGTCACCGGGCTGGCGATCAGCATCATGCAGGCCGCCACTCAAATCAATGAAATGACCATGACCTTTATCCCGAAGATCCTGATGATTGTCGGCGTTGCCGTGTTACTGGGTCCGTGGATGCTGAAAATCTTTATTGAATACATGCGCACGGTGTTCACCAGCATCTCATTCGCGATCGGCTAATGGCGTTTGGCATCCCGTTTGAGCTGCTGACCGCGCAGATTGCCCACGTGTTTTTTATTATGGTGCGTGTGGCCGCGCTGCTGTTTGTCGCGCCGATTTTCAGTGAGAAGGCGATCAGTAAACGGCTGCGGGCTGCACTGGCGCTGCTTATCGCCTTGCTAATTGCCAGCAGCGTGGAAGATGCGCAGGTGGCGTTGATGTCGTGGCGCGGTGCCTGGCTGGTGGTGAAGCAGGTTGTGATCGGTGCCGCGCTCGGTCTGATGCTGCAGCTACTTTTCGCTGCGGTGCGTTTGTGCGGCGAGATCATTGGCATGCAGATGGGACTTTCGTTCGCCACCTTTTTTGACCCTAATAGCGGCAACACGCCGGTGATATCACGTCTGCTCAACCTGCTGGCGATGCTGCTGTTTCTCAGTATCAATGGTCATCTTTGGCTGCTGGCGCTGCTGGCAGAGAGCTTTACCAGCCTGCCGGTGGATGCCGAACCGTTACACGCGGGTGGCCTACGTTATCTGGTGATGCAGGGCGGGTTGATCTTCAGCCAGGGATTGATGCTGGGATTGCCAATCATCACGCTGTTGCTCTGTATCAATATGACGCTGGGGTTGTTGAACCGTTTAACCCCGCAGCTCTCGATCTTCGTGGTGGGTTTTCCCCTGACGTTAGGGGCGGGCATGCTGGCGCTGTTCCTGATGGGCGATACCTTGCCCCCCTTTTTTACCCACCTCACCGCGCGCATGTTTACTCACCTTGAACAGCTGTTAGCCACGCTACGCTAAATAATCTGGCTACCTGATGCAGACATTACGCGCCACGCTCTCTGTACCGGAGGCCAGCACGCGGCCATTGAACAGATACATGGCAATCACGCTGACATCGCCTGCCTGCAAATGCGGGAAGACATACTTTTGCACGTCCTCATCGCGGCTTTTGTCACCCAGGCCACGACTGTGTTGTGTGACGGTGATTTTAAGCAGGTTGTGGTTGAACTCACCGTTAAACCACACTGCACGATGAATCGGAGTGATCGGTGCCGTCAGTTGTCCATCCTCAAAACGCGAAAGCGTGCCGAGATAGCTTAAATGGCCCTGGCTGAAGCCATCGCGATAACTGCGGTAAATCCCCTGCGTCAGCACCCATTCACGCTCACTTTTGATGTCATAAAATGCCAGCGGAAACAGGCACTGGGACTGCTGTGTGGTGGTGGTCAGCCAGCGACCGATCACGGCAGAAAACGCCAGCACAAAGCAACCGATAAACAGCCAGAGCTGCGGGGATTTAATTGACGCGAAAATAGAACGACTCGCATGCATTGTTCGCTTCCTCAAAGGGGTGTTGGCACGCAATCACACCCTGATGTTGCGGATTGTTGGCTGAACTGAGGGTGACGTACAGCACGCTGGCCGCAGGTTTATCCGGGTTCGTCTCCAGTACATAACGGCGATAAGTGCGTAACGTGGTTTCAATTAAGGCGTGCTGCGTGTGATGTCCTTTCGGCACCCAGACGCTGCTGCCAGCAGGGATGGACGGTCCCTGCCAGCTGACAAAATCAATCGGTTTTGGCGTAAGCAGAAAAAAGTGTTGTACCAGTAAAGCCACCAGACACCCGGCAGTGATGCCAGCGACGGTGACGCCTGCTACTCGCCGCCCATTCAGCGGGCTCCGTGCCGGTAGCGAAAGGGGCATTGTCAGTGCGGCGGGTTGCTCGACGGCTGGCGGCGTATTGATGATCAAGCGGTAACCGCTGCGCGTGACGGCCAGCAGGCTAATCTGCTGCTCAAGTTCCAGCGACATCAATGCACGGCGCAGTTTATTGATCATCACGCGCACGCTGTTATCGGTGGCGGCATAACCGGCACGACGCCAGCCAATCTCCATCAGCTGTTCATGCGTCAGCACTTCGCCTTGCGCCTCCGCGAGTGCATACAGGCAGCGCGCGGCGCTGGCGGGCAGCGTCACGGACATATCATCCAGCGTCCGGCTCAGGATGCGCGTACGTCGATCTAATCTGGCCGCCTGACCAAGCAAGATTGTGTTAGGCATAGAGAAGTCGTCTATCAATTAGGGTAAAGAGCGAGTCGGTTGTTAATGTTATTTTTGTGCTAACCGAACCCATTTTTTGCGGCTAAAGAGTGCCAGATTTTCAGCGCTCTCCCGCGTTTATTTTCCCGAAAGCCACCCAAAATCCTCTTAATCATTAAGGTTATTTATTTGATCTAACCCGTAAGATTTTTAGAGTTATTTTTTATCGATTATTAACAAGGCTAATGGCCGTTTCACGTTAGTTGTTCGGGTAAAAATGATTAGTATTTTTCATCAGAAAATTGCGGGCAGAAGCAAAAAAGCCCTCCACGGGGAGGGCGAAAATTGCACGCTGAATGCAATTAAGGAGAGGCACTAATTAACGCAGCAGGCTCAGCACGTTCTGAGGCACCTGATTTGCCTGCGACAGCACTGAAACACCCGCTTGCTGCAGGATGTTGGCGCGGCTCATGGCGGAGACTTCTACCGAGAAGTCCGCATCCTGAATACGCGAACGCGCTTCGCTGGTGTTGATGACGGTAGAGTTGAGGTTGGCAATGATCGAGCCAAAGCGGTTTTGAATCGCACCCAGATCCGAGCGGAAGCTGTTGACGTCGGTCATGGCGCTATCGAGACGTTCCAGCAGATGGTTAGCGACCTTCTGCACTTCATGAGTATCACGCGCACTGGCATCAGCTACCGCGGTAGCGCCGCCTGCGGCATCATCCCAGGTAAAGGATTTCACTTCACCGTCTTTGTTGATGGCGAAGTAATTGCCGTTGTCGGCTTTGAAGATCTGCATCTCGGTATCCGCCATGTCGGCTCCGAAGATGTCATTGGACATCTGATTCAGCGTGGCTTCATCAATCAGTTTGCTACCGATTTGCGCGCCGATGCCCTGACTTTTCAGGTTCTTCAGATCGCTTGGGCCATTGCGCAGGATATCGATGTCGAGGTCGGAGATTTTCTCTTTCACTGACACGGTATCGATGGTTGTAGGGTTACCCGGCGTGCCATCGGTAAATGCGATGTTTAACTCGACCTGGCTACCCGGGATGGCAGAGTCTGCCGCAAAGAAGCGCATATTGCCTTTGCCGTCATCGACGGTGAAAACTTCAGTGGTGGCAGCAGCACCACCAATTGCAGTGGCGATCTTGCCAAGTTCAGCGGTGGTCAGTTCAAACTGCTCGGTCATACCTGGTACTGTGAACGTATCACCATCAGCCCGAGCCGTCCCTGCAGCAGTAAACTTCGAATCCATCGGCAGACTGTCGATGATTTTCTCAAAGTCTTTAGCAAAGGTATCCAGACCCAGCGAACCCAGCGCCATTTTTGGCAGCTTAATATCAATGGTCTGGCCATCTTTATCACCGATCTGAATCGACAGTTTTTCCTGCGATCCATCCAGCATTTTCACGCCGTTGAAGTTGGTGGATTCGGCGATACGGCCAATCTCATCCAGACGTGCGGTAATCTCCTTTTTGATCGACTCGCGGTCTTCTTTGGAGTTGGTGCCGTTCTTCGCCTGCACCGTCAGTTCACGAATACGCTGCAGGTTTTCGTTCACTTCTTCCAGCGCGCCTTCAGTGGTTTGCGCCAGTGAAATGCCGTCATTGGCATTGCGCGTTGCCTGCGTTAAACCGCGCACAGATGAGGTGAAGCGGTTAGAGATGGCCATACCGGCGGCATCATCTTTAGCGCTGTTAATACGCAGGCCCGAAGAGAGGCGCTCAATCGCTGTTCCCAGTGAGTTCTGTGATTTGTTCAGGTTGTTTTGAGCCATCAGACTCAGTGCGTTGGTATTAATGACCTGGGCCATAATCGATATCCTTTTTCCAGTGAATGCTGCTTAAGCGTGGCAGCGGGAATATGCGTGAGAGGTGACGCATACCTTATTCATCGGGGCAGCCATCAGGTGCTGAAATAATTTTTTGTTTTTTCATGCAAAGGCAAAAAATCACGACAGGTTTGTCGCTATATCGAGACTTAAGACGATGGATGAAAATCATTGTGTAAATTATTAAGCGAAATCCTGCCGGCACCGATGGGAAGAGTTGATACCCTCGATGAATTAAGGAATTTAAAAATGACGACACCTATTTCAGGATTGGGCGGATCCGGTTTAGATATCCCCGCACTGATGGAGCAGATAAAAAATGGGGAGAGCAAGAAGCTGAATCCCTATTTAAATAAGCAGAATAAATTTAACGGTCAGGTTTCGTCATGGGGAAAAATCTCTAATTCACTGGCCTCGTTAAAATCGAATCTGGATAAGCTGCAGGATGAAGGTTTTAACGGTGTCAGCATTGGCGATAACAAAGCTTTTAAAGCCACCGCCGGAAAAGGCGCAATTCCCGACAGCTATTCAGTGATTGTCGAAAAATTGGCAAAAGCACACAAAATTGGCTCGCCGGAGCAGGACAGTAACAGCGCACAGCTGGGGGATGGCTCGGCAACGCGCACTCTGACCATCACGCTGGGCAACGGTAAACCGCTGTCGGTGGAGCTGAAAGATGATGAAACCTCGCTGGCGCAAGTGGCGAAGAAGATCAATGCGCAGAATGGCGATGTCAGCGCCTCAGTGATGCCTGCCGAAGGCGGCAAGTTTCAGCTGGTGGTGACCTCGAAAAAAACCGGCAGTGACGGCCAAATCAAGATGGAAGTCAGCGGAGATAGCCAGCTGGCCGGTGTACTCAACTACGATCCCAAAGCCGCCAATGTGCCGGGAGATCCGGGTTACGATCCAACGCGCATGAAGCAGATCAGCGCTGCGCAAAATGCACTGATGAAAATCGATGGCATCACGGTGGAGCGCAGTTCAAACACCATCAGCGATGCGATTGAAGGCATTACTTTTGAGCTGCGTGAAGTCTCGGAAAAAGATCCGGACGATCCCGGTCAGTTTAAGCCTGAAACGCTGTCAGTGACGGCGGATACTTCAAAGGTGAAAAGCCTGATTGAGGAGTTCATCAATAATTACAACAGCTTCCTCAGTACTTCCGCCAGCGCCAGCACCTATAAGCCACCGGAAAAAAATTCCGATGAGCAGAACAAGCAAAATGGCCCACTGTTCAGCGATGGCACCTTACGCCGTCTGAACAGCCAGATGAAATCGGCTGCCGGCGGCAACTATGGTGAGTCGAGCGAGTTGTATCACTCGCTAGCCAGTATCGGTATCACCGTGAAGTTCGAGGAGTTAAAGCCCGGCGAAGATCGCACCGCGACGCTGGGCACGCTGAGTATCGACAGTAAAAAGCTGGATGCCGCGTTGAAAGAGCACCCGAAAGAGGTGGAAGCGCTGTTCCTTGGTAAAGACGGTGCGCAGGGCATCAAGGGCCAGATGGGCGTGGTGTTCAAAAGTTATCTGGGCGATAACGAGTCGATCCCCAAAACGGAAGGCACCATCGCTTCGACTGTTAAAGGGCTTAAAGATCAAGAAGCGCGGGTTGCGAAGCAGATCGAGCGCATGGAACAGCGCATCGAAGAGAGCCTGAAGCGCCAGCAGAAAGAGTTTATGCGTCTGGATAAAGCGATGACGGATATGCAGGCAATGAGCAATCAGTTGCAGGGTGCGCTGGCAGGATTAGGCTGAGGAACGGGCGATGTACGGTCAAACCGGTAACCGCGCCTATTCTGCGGTTTCATTAGAGAGCCAGGTAAGCGGCGCAACACCGCACCAGCTGATCGCGCTGTTGTTCGAAGGCGCGATCAATGCCATGCGCCGCGCTGAGATCTATTTTCAAACCGGCAATGTTGCCCGGCGAGGTGAGATGATCTCACGTGCGATTAACATCATTGATAACGGTTTGCGTGCCGGGCTTGATCATCAGGTGGGCGGGCAGATCGCCGCCGATCTGGAGCGGTTGTATGAGTATGTGTCGCGCAATTTGCTGTTGGCGAGTGTCAATCAATCGGCTGAGTCGTTGCCGCAACTGATTACGTTAATGGTGGAGATGTCCGATACCTGGAAAGCCATTGATCCGCAGGTGAAATATGCTCAGTGATGTGAAAGAGCAGATTCAAGCCTTGCTGGCACTGAACCAGCGGCTGATTGCACTGGCGCAACAGGAAGGGTGGGAGGCATTCAGCGAGGAGATTGTGGAATATATGCAGCGGATGAAAGCGCTGTGTGCGTGTGATTTCAGTCAGGCGGATGCAGTGTGTTTAGCGCAGTTACTGGCGGAGGCTGCGCAGTTGATGCAGTGCATTCCGGCTCGTCTGGCAATGCTGCAAAGTGAGATCGCCGCGCTGCGTAAATCCCGTCACTCTGCTCGTGCTTATGCGGTGTCGTAGGACATGGGCGCTGGCGCGAGCCCGCACCCAGCCCCCTAAACACTGATATCGTATTTCCTACCCACCACAGCTGGGCCAGACTCCCCGCCAGACCCGTATAGCGTATGATGATGCCCCACCTGATCCACCACCTTCTGTACCCGCTGGGTTTTCTCCAGATGATGTTGCAAACGCGCCTCCACCTCACTATTCAAAGCCTTACTGCGACGGACGCGCTCGGTGATTTGCTGCCAGCACACAAACAACTGCACGCGATGCGGATAGGGCGCGGCAATGGCTAAGCGTGTCTCCTGCTGGATCCGCATCTCATCGTGATGCTGCAAGGTCGCAAGTAACTGACTCTTGCTGTCAGTGAGCACCTGCAGCGCCACAGGGTTAATCTGGGGGCGATCAAGCTGATTCGCCTCGGCTACCATAATGGCATCCAGCTCCTCCAGCGCGCTTTTCATCTGAAGCAGTGTTGTATGCAGTGTCTCCATCACTTAAACACCTCACTGTTGTGGCGAGATAAGGGAGTGCACCATGCCGCGCGCGATCTCTTCTGCGGCAATCGGCAAATCACCGGCTTCCAGTGCGGTGCGCAATTCGACAACGCGTGCGACATTCACATCGCGGCTATCGTCCGTCTGGAGTTGTTTCATCACACTGCTCAGGCTCACGGTGCTTTGACGCTCCGCATCCGGGCGGGCGCGGAGTGATTGTGGTGTGGAGCGGGCAGGTAGCTCATGCGTGCCCGCAATGGGCGAAACAGGTTGGGTTCGGTCAATCATGGGATCCTCGAAAGCAATAGGTTGTATTGCCTTTACATCGGGGATCGCTGAAAAATCTAAAATTATTGTGTTAGCGGGATAATGACTAAACCGCCGGCGCTGACAAGCCCGCTTAGCGTCTGTCCATTGCGCATCTGCACTCGCAACGTGTCGTTTTCCGCCGCATGATGCAGCGCCTTGCCCTGACTGCGCACACGAAATCCCTCGCCGAGTGTGATTACCTCCACCGTCTGACCGGCACGCAATAACCTCGGCTGGCGCAATTGCTGAGATAACAGCGGCTTGCCCGCTTCAACGTCACGTATCAGGCGCTGGCCGAGGATATCGCGCTGCTGAAAGATCAAACCCGCAGGTTGCCCGGCCAGATCGCCACGCTGCGCCACGATATCGCCCGCTTGCAGCACATGTCCGGCAGGCAAAGACGTTCGTGCTGCCCACCAGCGTCCCTGAGCGTGAATACGGATGGCTAAAAAGTGCTTACGCGCACCGCAGCGTGCGACCAGCGTTCGCCTACCGGTCAGACGCGAATCTTTACCCGCCAGACTCAATACGGGCGCATCACACAGGGCTGCCAGCTGTTCTGACGTCGCCAGCAGCGTTGCGCTGCGTACAATCTCACCCTGGTTATCGGGGAGTTTTAATAACGCATCCAGCTTAGGCTGCAAGCGCTGCTCAGCCGCAGTGCTGGCTTGCGCCGGCGCGGAAAGGGCTACGAGAAATAAAATGATCGGGCGTAAAACATCATGTCTCATCAGGATGCCTTTTATATCGTCATCCCCGTTATGATAAATGGAATAATGAATATTCAAACGAGCTAAATAGTCTCGTTTATGAAGGTAATTAACCGGGTATGTATTTAACAGACTAATAACCCCTATTTCTGTGCACTCTTCACAGTGTGATATTTCATTATTCCTGATTAGACTGCTGATGTTTGGATAACGAGAGGCAGGATCTCCCTTATTATGAACACTAAACTCGATGAGGCGTTTCGCTTTCAACAGCATGCGCTCAATATACTCTCTCGCCGTCAGGACGTGCTGGCGGCCAATATTGCCAATGCGGATACGCCGGGCTACCTGGCAAGGGATATCGATTTCTCTCAGCAATTAAAAAGTGTCATGGCATCTCCTGCTGCTGGTAAATCAGCGGTGTCTTTGTCATTAACCGCAGACCGTCATATCGCGGCGAAATCGACAAATTTCAATGACGATAGCCTGTTATATCGCATTCCCGATCAGCCCAGTGCCGATGGTAATAGCGTCGATATGGATCGCGAGCGCGTTAATTTTGCAGATAACGCCCTGAAATACCAATCCAGCCTCACTTTTCTTGGGGCGGATATAAAGAAAATGATGACCGTGCTGAGTCAGGGGTAAATAAATGGCGTTATTTAGCGTATTTGATATTGCCGGTTCGGCAATGGCGGCGCAATCGCAGCGGCTCAACGTTAGCGCCAGCAATATGGCCAATGCCGACAGTGTGGCGGGTCCCGATCAGCAGCCTTATCGCGCCCGCCAGGTGTTGTTTCGTGTTGATGCCGCGCCGGGCAGTGAGATCGGCGGCGTCAGGGTCAGTGAGGTGGTGGAGAGCAGTGCACCCGAACGTCTGGAGTATCAGCCGGGCCATCCGCTTGCAGATCCGCAGGGCTATGTGCGCATGCCCAACGTCAATGTGGTGCACGAGATGGTCAACACGCTCTCGGCCTCACGCAGCTATCAGGCCAACGTCGAAGTGATGAACTCCGCCAAAGCGCTGATGCAGAAAACGCTCACTCTCGGCCAATAAGGAAGTGCAACCGTGATACCTCAGGTCAATAACAACAATGGCAGCGGCGACGGATCGGGCAGCAGTGCAGGCGATCTTAGCGCCAGCTTTCTGAAACTGCTGGTGGCGCAGATGCAAAACCAGGATCCCACCAATCCGATGGACAACAACCAGCTCACCTCGCAGCTGGCGCAGTTCTCTACGGCGGCGGGCGTCGAAAAGCTCAATAGCTCAGTGGCGGATGTACAGGCGCTGATGGCGCAACTGGGCGGCATGGGTACCGCCGCATGGGTCGGTCGCAGCATTCTGATTGAGGGCGACCCGAAAGTAACATTTGGCGGTAGCGAAGAGGAGGGCGAAGGGGCGAACGACACCTTTAGCTTCCTGCTGGGGGGTGAAGCCGAAACGGTCACCGTCACGTTCACCGATGCTGAAGGCAACAGCTACACCGCACAGCTGAAGAACGTGAAGGCGGGCGTGAAGACCTTCACCCTCGACGATTTACAAAACTTCCAGCCGGAACCCGGCCCGCCGCAGGATCGGGAATACACCCTGAGCTTTGACGCGAAAAACCCTGACGGCGAGCCGCCAAAAATCTCCGGGTTGATTCAGGAACAAGTGCAGGGCGTCACCATCACGCCGGACGGCGCGGTGCTGCATCTGCTCGACCACGATCCCATCCGTATCGGCGATGTGGTGGTAATCCAAAAATAGTGCCTCACTTACTCTCTGGGAATCATTATGAGCTTTTCACAAGGTCTTAGCGGCCTCAATGCCGCCTCCAAAGCCCTCGATGTCGTGGGTAACAACATTGCCAACTCGCAAACCAGCGGCTTCAAAAGCGGCTCGATCACCTTCTCCGATATTTTCTCGGGCTCGGTGGGATTGGGCGTACAGGTCTCCAACGTCAACCAGAACTTCGCTGACGGCGGGATCAACTTCACCGGCGGCAAGCTGGACATGGCGCTGAGTGGGCGCGGGTTTTTCCGCATGGAGAACGAGGCTGGCGGCGTGTTTTACGGGCGCAACGGTCAGTTCGACAGTGATGCTGACGGCAATATCTACAACAAGAGCAATGGCCTGTTCCTCACTGGCTTTCAGGCGACCGGTACGCCGCCGACCATTGAACCCGGCGCGCCGGTGGGGAAAATCCGCATTCCCACTGACGATATGCCGCCGGATGCCTCGTCCAAAGGCTCACTGAACGGCAACCTGAAAGCAGACGACGATAACGTCATCACCGACCCGTTTAATCACGAAGACCAAAAGACCTATAACTACAGCAGCCAGATTGAAGCCACTGACAGCCTCGGCAATAAGCACACTATCAAACTCTACTTTGTGCAGACTGCGGAGGGGGAATGGAAGGCCTATGCGCGCGATGAAACTGCGCCCGATCCCGCCGGTTACAGCGAACTGGAGCTGAAATTCAACTCCAGCGGCCAGATCGACATGCCGGATGCCAACATCAACATCAAAGGTCTGTCGCTGAACGGATCGCAGCCGCTGGATATCAATCTGGATCTCTCTGCTATCACCAAATACAGCGGTGACAGCAGCATCAAACTCAATGAGATCGATGGCCAGGCACCGGGCAAATATCAAAACTTTGTCATCGGCGATAACGGCGAGATCGTGGTCACCTACAGCAACGGCAAAAAACAGACCGTTGCGCAGATTGTGCTGGCTGATTTCCCCAACAGCGGTGGTCTGTCGCCTCAGGGCGGTAATGCCTGGGCGGAATCCCCCGGCTCCGGTCAACCTTTCCTTGGCATTGCCGGAAGCGGCAGCTTTGGCAGTTTTAAAGGCAGTTCGCTGGAGGGCTCAAACGTTGATATGGGGCAAGAGATGGTCAACATGATCATCTATCAACGCAACTACCAGTCCAATTCCCAGACCATCAAAACCCAATCCGAACTGCTGCAAACGCTGGCTAACCTGCGTTAAGGACATCGACGATGGATCGCGCCATTTATACCGCCATGACGGCCGCGGAGGCGGCGTTAAACCGCCAGGCCGTGACCTCCAACAATCTGGCTAACAGTTCCACTGCTGGCTTTCGCGCCCAGCTGGCGGCCTTTCGCGCCGTGCCAGTCAACGGCGACAGTCTGCCCACGCGTGCGCTGGTGGCGGCTTCGACCCCGATGCATGACAGCAGCATGGGGCCGATTACCCACACCGGACGCAGTCTCGACGTGGCGCTGCCGCAAAACGCCTGGCTTAGCGTGGCGTTAGAAGATGGCAGCGAAGGTTACACCCGCAACGGCAACATCGAGGTTGATAACGAAGGGGGCTTGCGGGTCAACGGCAGGCCGCTGATGGGCGATGGCGCGGCGCTAACGGTGCCGCCGCAATCGCACGTCACCGTGGCCGCCGATGGCACGATTTCCGCGCTGGGTGCTGGCAATGATGCCACCGCGGTGGTGCCGGTCGGTCGCATCAAGCTGGTCAGTGCCCAGATGAGCGAGTTGCGGCATGGCGATGACGGCCTGTTCCGCGCCGCAACGGGGAATGCGCTGGCGCAGGATGAGACGCTGCGTCTCAGCCCGGAAGCGCTGGAGGGCAGTAATGTCAGCCCGGTGCACACCATGGCCGAGATGATCGCTAACTCGCGCGGTTTCGACATGAACATGAAAGTGATCCGCAGCGCCGATGAAAACGCGCAGAAAGCCAATCAGTTATTAAGCGTGGGCTAAGCGCCTGCCAGGGAGATCTCAATGATCCGATCGTTATGGATTGCAAAAACCGGTCTGGAAGCGCAGCAGACCAATATGGATGTCATTTCCAACAACCTCGCCAACGTTAACACCAACGGCTTCAAGCGCCAGCGCGCGGTGTTCCAGGATCTGCTGTATCAAACCTTGCGTCAGCCGGGTGCGCAGGCCTCGGAACAGAGCACGCTGCCCAGCGGTTTGCAGTTGGGCACCGGCGTGCGCCCGGTTTCGACGCAGAGGATCCACACCCAGGGTGGCTATAACGAAACCGGCAATGAAACCGATGTCGCTATT
>NZ_DAMDQC010000069.1:0-22532 GCF_032082325.1 Pantoea sp. CTOTU50773
GATGCCAAACAGAAGTTCGTCAATGACTTCGTGGCAGCCTGGACCAAAGTGATGAATCTGGATCGCTTCGATCTGTAATCAACTTGCGATAAATAAAACCCCGGAAAACCGGGGTTTTTTTATGACTTCAATGTATAGCCATCGGCATCTCGCCACGCCGGGAAGCGTTCGCGATAGGCTTGCAGATCGTCCAGCGACAATTCCGCATCGAGACGGGCGCGGGCAAAAGGCTCGCCTGCGGCCAGAATCTCGCCCAATGGCGAAATAATCCGACTGTCCCCGCTGTACTGATGGCTGTTGCCATCGCTACCGACGCGGTTGCAACCGGCAATGTACGCCTGGTTTTCAATCGCACGCGCTAACAGCAGTGACTGCCAGTGCAGCGCACGTGGTGCTGGCCAGTTGGCAACGTACAGCGCCAGATCGTAATCATTGTGATTGCGAGAGAACACCGGGAAACGCAGGTCGTAGCAAATCTGTGGCAGAATACGCCAGCCGCGCCAGGTGAACACTTCTCGCGTATCACCCGCAACGTAATGCTGATGTTCATTGGCCATGCGGAACAGATGACGTTTGTCGTATTGGTGCACGGTGCCATTCGGTTCAACCAGCAGAAAACGGTTCACGGCGCCTTTTTCAGTCTGGATGGCTGCGCTGCCACCGACCAGCGCATTGCTGGTTTTCGCATGGCTGTGCAGCCATTCAATGACCTGTTGCTGCGGCAGCGAACTCTCTGCTGCTTCCATGGCAAAACCCGTGGTGAACATTTCGGGCAGCAGAATCAGATCGCGACCTTCAATGCCTTTCAATACGCCATCGAAGTGATGAAGGTTGGCTTCGCCGTCCATCCAGCTCAGGGTTTCCTGCAGAACGGTAATTTTTAAAGCTGACATAAGCGCTCCGCAGCGGCGATAAGTGTCGCGGGTTGTTTGGCAAAGCACAGGCGAATCAGCTTGTGCGGGAACGGATCGGCACAGAATACCGACAGCGGAATGGCTGCCACGCCGACTTCTTTGGTTAGCCATTGGCAGAAACTGACGTCATCCAGATCGGAAATGGCGCTGTAATCCAGCAGCACAAAGTAAGTGCCTTCGCACGGCAACACCTTGAAGCGGCTACCCGACAATGCATCAACCAGACAATCGCGGCGTTCGCGATAGAAGGCCGGCAGGTCACGATAGTGTTCCGGCTCCTGACGCAGCATATCGGCAATCGCCAGCTGCGCCGGGGTATTAACCGAAAACGTCAGATACTGGTGTACTTTACGGATTTCGGCGCTGATCGCTGCTGGTGCAACACAGTAGCCCACTTTCCATCCGGTCATATGGAAGGTTTTGCCAAACGAAGAGACGGCAACGGCACGCTGGCGTAACTCGGCATGCGCTAACACGCTGGCGTGGCCCTCTGCATCAAAACAGATGTGTTCGTAGACTTCATCGCTCAACACATAGATTTCCTGCTCAGCGATCGCCTGCCATAACTCGGCATGATCGCTTTTTCGCCACACGGTCGCAGAAGGGTTGTGCGGCGTATTCAGAATGACTAAACGGGTTTTCGCGCTCAGCAAGCTGCGGAATTCACTCCAGTCAACGCGGAATCCCGGTGGCTGCAATGCAATGCGTTTCAGCACGCCGCCGGCCAGTTGCACAGCAGGCGCGTAACTGTCGTAGCTGGGATCGAAGCAGATCACTTCATCGCCCGGACGCACCAGCGCCGTAATCGCGGCATACAGTGCCTCGGTCGCGCCCGCGGTCACGGTGATATCGTTGTTAACATCGGGCGTGTGACCGTAAAGCTCAGCCGTTTTATCGGCAATCGCTTCACGCAGGGGTAACACACCGATCATCGGCGCATATTGGTTTGCGCCCTGGCTCACATGATAGGCCAGACGATCCTGTAAATATTGCGGGCCGTCAAAATCCGGAAAACCCTGTGATAAATTGATGGCGTTGAACTGCGCGGCAAGGGCGCTCATTTGCGTGAAAATCGTGGTGCCGAGGGCGGGTAATTTGCTCTCGGGAGTCAGGTTGAGCTGCGTCATTATTTAGTGGCCTTAAGCGCGAATGTCGATGCGGAGAAACCCTGTGTTGCTGCCACTCTACACAGGATGCTAATATTTGGCAATCGAGACGCTTAGACGTCTAAAACAACTGCGGAGCCTCACCTTCACTATGACGGATTTTCTCCCACTGGAACATTTAGTGGCCGCCTGCCACTGGATTGGCGCAAAAGGCTGGGCACCCGCGACGGGCGGAAACATGTCGGTGCGCCAGGATGCCGAATATTGCCTGCTAAGCGCATCAGGTAAAGATAAAGGCAGTTTGACGCGTGATGACTTTATTCAGGTGGAGATCGCGACAAACAGTGTCCCTTCGGGACGTAAACCGTCGGCGGAAACCGGGCTGCATACCCTGATTTATCGCTTGTTCCCACAGGCCGGGGCTGTACTGCATACCCATACGGTGAATTCTACCGTACTGTCGCGTGTAGAGAAGGGCAGTGCGTTGCTGCTGAGCGGCTACGAGATGCAGAAAACCCTCACGGGTCAGGACACGCATCTCAATACCGTTGCGATTCCGCTGTTTGATAACGACCAGGATATTGAGGCACTGGCGCAGCGCATTGAAGCTTTTGCGGCGGACACGCCGTTGCGGTACGGCTTCCTGTTACGTGGTCATGGCTTAACCTGCTGGGGCAAAGACGTCAACGAAGCGCGCCGCCACCTGGAAGGGCTGGAATTCCTGTTTGAATGTGAACTGCAACGTCGACTGCTGGAGACCCAATGATTCGCGCGATTGTTACTGATATTGAAGGCACCACCAGTGATATTCAGTTTGTGCACAATGTCCTGTTTCCTTATGCACGTCAGCATCTGGCAGCCTTCGTGCGGGATAACCAAACGGATGAGAAGGTGGTTGCGGCGCTAAACGCAGTGCGTGAAGAGTCAGCGGCGCCACAAGCATCGCTGGATGACCTCATCGCCACGCTGATCGGTTTTATTGATGAAGATCGCAAATCGCCGGGGTTGAAAGCGCTGCAAGGGATGATCTGGCGTGCGGGTTATGTTGAAGGTCAGTTCACCGGCCACCTTTATCCCGATGTGCTGCCCGCCTTTGAACGCTGGCAGCAACAAGGGATTGCCCTGTATGTTTATTCCTCGGGATCGGTGCCTGCGCAGAAACTGTTATTTGGCTACAGCGATGAAGGTGATTTAACCTCGCTGTTTAGCGGCTATTTTGATACAGCGGTTGGCGCCAAGCGTGAAACCCAGTCGTATCACAACATCGCCGAACACATTGGCCTGGCACCCTCTTCGTTGCTGTTCCTGTCAGATATCCATCAGGAACTGGATGCCGCGGCACAAGCAGGCTGGCACACATTGCAGTTAATTCGTGGCGAGGCCGATAACGCCAGTCGCCATCACCAGGTAAACGATTTTTCGCAGATTAATCCGGAGTCGATTTAACATGAGTGCACTGACAATTTTTAGCGATACCGAGTCCAGCCAGCCACTGTGGCACAGTACCGATGCCGAGGCGATTCGCGAGCGCCTGAACGCCAAAAACGTTCGCTTTGAGCGTTGGGAAGCGGATCGCGATCTGGGTAACGACCCTGACGCTGAAACGGTGATCAAAGCGTATCAGCACGCGATCGATCGTCTGGTGGCAGAGAAAGGTTATCAGAGCTGGGATGTGCTGAGCATGCGTGCAGACAATCCTAACAAGCAGGCGTTGCGCGAGAAGTTCCTGAATGAACACACGCACAGCGAAGATGAAGTGCGTTTCTTCGTCGAAGGGTCTGGCCTGTTTTGCCTGCATATTGGCAATGAGGTTTACCAGATTTTGTGCGAGAAGAATGATCTGATTTCAGTCCCTGAAGGCACGGCACACTGGTTTGATATGGGTTCTGAGCCGCACTTTACCGCGATTCGTATTTTCGATAATCAGGAAGGCTGGATCGCCAACTTTACCGGCGACAAGATTGCGGATGCTTATCCTCGTCTGGCATAACGCGCTGTGTGCTTAAACCTGCATATGCATAAATGGAATCAGCCATTGAAAGGGCACTCTTCAGGGTGCATCTGACAACATAGGGCTCGTCATCATAATGTCGCCATTTATGGCGACTTTTTCATTTCTGGCGCACCGTAAGCACAGGATACGCCATCTGGCGCACCTTTAAGGCTGAAAAATCCCTTCCTTAACCTGCCCTGGCGTCACAACGCCGGTATCCAACACCCAACCGCTAATCAGTGCAGCTGGCGTAACATCAAACGCCGGGTTGTAGACCACCGCATTATCCGGTGCCCACTGCACACTACCAAAACTGCCGGATACGCCGGTGACTTCACTGGCGGCACGCTGCTCAATCGGGATAGCATCGCCGTTCGGGCATTGACGATCCAGCGTGGTGTGCGGCGCCGCCACATAGAACGGAATGCCGTGATAGTGCGCCAGTACCGCCAGGCTGTAGGTGCCGATTTTGTTCGCCACATCGCCGTTGGCGGCAATGCGATCCGCGCCGACCCAAATCGCATCGACCACGCCGCGCGCCATTAAACTTGCAGCCATCGAATCGGTGATCAGCTGGTAGGGAATGTGCAGCTCGCCCAGCTCCCACGCGGTTAAACGACCGCCCTGCAGCAGTGGTCGCGTCTCGTCCACCCAGACGCTTTTCACCAAACCTTGCTGATGGGCATGCGCAATCACGCCCAGTGCGGTACCCACGCCTGCGGTGGCGAGACCGCCGGTATTACAGTGCGTCAGGAGCTGGCTGCCGGGCTTGACCAGAGCGCTGCCGGCGCGGGCAATGTTGTCACACAGCTGCTTATCTTCTGCCACCAGGCGCAGCGCTTCGGCGCTTAGGGCGTTGACGTGATCGCTCTCCGCCAGCGCAATCTTCATACGATCCAGATTGTTCATCAGGTTGACGGCAGTCGGCCGTGACGCACGCAACACCTCCAGCGCTTCCGCCAATGCCGCGCGGGTGACACCTTGCTCGCCCAACAGCGCCAGCAGCAAGCTGGCTGAAAGGCCAATCAGCGGAGCGCCGCGCACGCGGAGCGCATGGATATGATCAACCAACTGCGTCACAGTGTGCGCAGGCAGCCAGTTTTGTTGTTGTGGCAGCGCTTGCTGGTCGAGGATCCACAGTTGATTATCGCGGACCTCAAGACTGGTGGTACGAAGTGTTTGCATGGTGTGAAATCCCTGTTGCGTTAATAGCGGCTATTGTGCCAACATGCGTGACGGATGTATAGACGTCCAAACGGCTTATTACTATCGAATGTCGAGGAACAGGCAATGTCGCAATACCGTACCTTCACCGCTGCTGATGCGGTGGAATATGCTAAAAAATTTGGCGGTGTGGACGATCCGTCAGCGCTGGTCAGCGCAGAAGAGATCGGCGATGGTAATCTCAACCTGGTGTTCAAGATTTTCGATAACCAGGGACAGAGCCGTGTGGTGGTGAAACAGGCACTGCCTTATGTGCGTTGCGTGGGTGAGTCCTGGCCGTTAACGTTGGATCGCGCGCGCCTCGAAGCGCAGACGCTGGTTGAGCACTATAAACATTGCCCAGAGCACACGGTTAACGTCACCCATTACGATGCCGAACTTGCGGTGATGGTGATGGAAGATCTCTCCAGCCATCGCATCTGGCGCGGCGAGCTGGTGCAAGGTGCTTACTACCCTGAAGCGGGTCGTCAGCTGGGCGAATATCTGGCGCAGACGTTGTTCCATACTTCTGATTTTTTCCTGCATCCTCACAAGAAAAAGGCCGAAGTCGCGCGTTTCATCAACCCGGAAATGTGCGAAATCACCGAAGACCTGTTCTTCAACGATCCCTTTATCGATCATGAGCGTAATAAATACCCGGCGGCACTGGAGCCGCTGGTGGTCAGCCTGCGCACTGACGATGCGCTGAAAATCGCGGTGGCCGGGCTGAAGCACCGCTTCTTTGCGGATGCCGAAGCGCTACTGCATGGCGATGTGCACAGCGGCTCAATCTTCGTGGCCGATGGTAGCCTGAAGGTGATTGACGCGGAGTTTGGCTATTTCGGTCCGATTGGCTTTGATGTCGGCAGCGCGATTGGCAATCTGCTGATTAACTACTGCTGCCTGCCGGGCCTGCTGGCCCCGCGTGAAGCGGCAGAAGGGCGCGAGCGTCGTCTGAGCGATGTGCATGAAGTCTGGACGCAGTTCTCCAGCCGCTTCCTCGAACTGGCACACGCCAACACTTCTGATGTGGCGCTGGCGTATCCGGGCTATGCGGAAGCCTTCCTGCGCAAAGTATGGAGCGACACCATTGGTTATTGCGGCACGGAACTGATTCGTCGCACCGTGGGCATGTCACACGTTGCCGATTTTAAACAGATTGCTGATGATACCATGCGGACAGAATGTATTCGCAGTTGCATCACGCTGGGCCGTACGTTGATTCTCGCGGCAGATCATATTGCGGATGTCGATGCGCTGATTGCGCGCATTCGTCAGGCGGGGTAAGTCAGGCTTCAATCTTATAAGTGCGCCATTCACTGCCCGCTTTGGCAGCGAAACCGTTGTATGTATGCGGGATAAGTTATGCCAGGCCCCATTAAAAAAGCCTCCGTCAGGAGGCTTTTTCGTTTTATGCCGCTTCACTGGCGCGCGTGGCGCCTTTATCCTGCGGCTTCGGTGAGGCCAGTGCCTCCGGCACAAACTCATCGACGTTGATGGCTTTGAGACGGCTGGCTTCAGCGCGCGTCAGTACTTTGGCTTCGCTCTCATCAATCCAGCCCTCTTTCAACGCACGCTGTGCCAGCGCATCCAGACGGGTAAACGACAGATGTTTTTTCTGCTGCTGGCAAAGACGTTCATGAATCACTTCCGCTGCCATCACATCCTGCAGCGCCTGCTCCAGTTGGCCTGCTGGATTGTGTTCGCTTGGCGTCAGGTACATGCCACGGCCCAGCCGCGTACGAGTGGCTGACGGCAGTTGCAACAGCTTCGCCAGCTTGTGGTCCAGTTTGTCAGACGGTGCCGGGCAGTGTTTGCCACCGGCGAAAATCACCATGCGCAGCGCGCCTGCCACCAGGCGATTAGGGAAGTTACGCAGCAGGTCATCCATCGCCACTTCAGCCTGATGCAGCGCATCCTGCACGCCCCAGTGCACCAGCGGCAGATCGGCTTCATTGCGGCCTTCGTCGTCAAAGCGTTTCAGGGTGGCAGAGGCGAGATACATCTGGCTCAGCACATCCCCCAGACGTGCTGAGATACGTTCACGACGTTTCAGGCTGCCGCCTAACACTGCCATCGACACATCTGACAGCAGTGCCAGGTTGGCGCTCAGGCGGTTGAGCTGCTGATAGTAGCGGCGGGTCACGTCGCGGGTTGGCGACGCGCTGGTGCGGCCTCCGGTTAAACCGAGCCACAGACTGCGCACTTTGTTGCTACCGACATGGCCAATATGGCTGAACAAGGCACGGTCAAAGGCCACCAGATCGTTTTTCGCCGCAGCGTTCATCTCTTCCAGCACCCATGGATGGCAGCGAATCGCGCCCTGGCCAAAGATGATCATGCTGCGCGTCAGGATATTGGCGCCCTCCACGGTAATCGCAATCGGTGCGCCCTGATAAGCTCGCGCCAGGAAGTTGTTGTCGCCCAGCATAATGCCTTTACCGCCGGCGATATCCATCGCATCGATAATGGCGCGCTGGCCGCGGTGGGTGCAGTGATATTTCACAATCGCCGACAGCACCGCCGGTTTTTCACCCAGCATAATGCCGCTAGTGATAAGCGTAGCCGCCGCATCCATCACGTAGGCGTTACCGGCAATGCGTGCCAGCGGTTCCTCGATGCCTTCCATTTTACCGATAGAGACTTTGAACTGACGACGGATATGCGCATAAGCACCGGTTGCCAGCGCAATGCTTTTCAGACTACCGGTCGAGTTGGAAGGCAAGGTGATGCCGCGACCGACTGACAGACATTCAACCAGCATACGCCAGCCCTGACCGGCCATCGACGGGCCACCAATGATGAAATCGATCGGCACGAAAATATCTTTACCGCGTGTTGGACCGTTCTGGAACGGCACGTTAAGCGGGAAGTGGCGATGGCCAATCTCTACGCCCGGCGTTTGCGTCGGGATCAGGGCGCAGGTAATGCCCAGCTCTTCAGTCTCACCCAGCAGATGATCGGGATCGGAGAGTTTAAAGGCCAGGCCAAGCACGGTAGCAATCGGTGCCAGCGTAATGTAACGCTTATTCCATGTCAGGCGCATGCCCAGCACTTGCTGGCCTTGCCATTCGCCCATGCACACCACGCCAGTATCCGGAATGGCACCCGCATCCGAACCCGCTTCCGGGCTGGTCAGCGCGAAGCACGGAATTTCATCGCCGCGTGCCAGACGTGGTAAATAGTGATCTTTCTGCTCATCGGTGCCGTAATGCTGCAACAGTTCGCCTGGGCCGAGTGAGTTAGGTACACCCACGGTGATCGCCAGGATACCGGAAACGCCCGCCAGTTTTTGCAAGACGCGCGCCTGAGCATAGGCGGAGAATTCGAGGCCGCCATACTCTTTCTTAATGATCATGGCGAAGAAGCGATGCTGCTTGAGATACGCCCACAGTTCCGGCGGAAGATCGGCCAGTTCGTGAGTGATCTGGAAATCATTCGCCATACGACAGGCTTCTTCGACCGGCCCCTCGAGGAAGGCTTGTTCCTCTTCCGTCAGGCGTGGCTGCGGATAGTTGTGCAGTTTCTGCCAGTCTGGCTTGCCACGAAACAGATCGCCTTCCCACCAGGTCGTACCGGCATCAATCGCTTCCTTTTCCGTACGCGACATCGGCGGCATCACTTTCTGGAAGCTGTGCAGCGCAGGTTTGGAGAACATACTGCGACGCATGGCCGGCAGATTGAAGGGCAGCAGGATAATTGCCAGTGGCAGCAGCAGCCACGGCGTCCACAGGCCTGCAGCAGCCAGCCCGGCGGTCCATAGCAACAGGATTACGCTGCTGAGCCGCAGCGATACTTGATGGTAAAAGAGGGCGCTAATGACAATCAGCGTCGCGACAATCGAGGCAAGCAACATAATGAACCGCTCCGTAAGTTGTAAGAGGTCTGACCTGTTATAAGGTAAGGTTTAGAGCAGTGGTCGCTTTTTAGCAATCTGTTTACATCGCAATTACAACAGAACTCACAAAATCGCACTCTCTGGACACCAACAGAGCAGGAATGGCAAAGCCTGGGCCTTTTTCCCCGATGCTGGCGCTTTGCGGCTTTGTCCCATTCCGTTAAACTTGCAGAGTAAATCTTTCCTCTAAAGGACATCCCTATGTATCAGGACATTATTCGCTCAGAACTTAATGAAGCAGCCGATACGCTTAATAAATTCCTGAGTGACGAAGCGAACATTCACGCGATTCAGCGCGCGGCAGTCTTGCTGGCAGACAGCTTCAAAGCAGGGGGCAAAGTGCTCTCCTGTGGCAACGGTGGTTCTCACTGTGATGCGATGCACTTTGCTGAAGAACTGACGGGGCGCTACCGTGAAAATCGTCCTGGCTACCCGGCGATTGCCATCTCTGATGTGAGCCACCTTTCCTGCGTCAGCAACGATTTTGGCTATGACCATGTGTTCTCGCGCTATATCGAAGCCGTAGGCCGTGAAGGCGATGTACTGCTGGGCCTGTCCACTTCAGGTAACTCGGCGAACATTATCAAAGCGGTCGAAGCGGCACGCGCCAAAGGGATGAAAGTGATTACCCTGACTGGTAAAGATGGCGGCAAAATGGCAGGCACAGCGGACATCGAAATTCGCGTACCGCATTTTGGCTACGCTGACCGCATTCAGGAAATTCACATTAAAGTGATTCATATCCTGATGCTGCTGATCGAAAAAGAGATGGTTAAGTAATGACGCGTCACTCCTGCTCACGCGGGAGTGCTGACTTAAGGCGGTTGCTATGTGCGAATTGCTCGGGATGAGCGCCAATGTCCCCACGGACATCTGTTTCAGTTTTACCGGTCTGGTGCAGCGTGGCGGCGGAACCGGGCCACATAAAGATGGCTGGGGCATCACTTTCTATGAAGGAAAAGGGTGCCGCACATTCAAAGATCCTCAGCCCAGCTTTAACTCACCGATCGCCCGTTTGGTGCAGGAATACCCGATCAAATCACATTCCGTGGTCGCTCATATCCGCCAGGCGAATCGTGGTGAAGTGTCGCTGGAAAACACCCATCCGTTTACCCGTGAGCTGTGGGGACGTAACTGGACCTACGCGCACAACGGGCAGCTGAAAGGCTACAAACAGTTGGAAACCGGGACTTTCCGCCCCGTTGGCGAAACGGACAGTGAGAAAGCGTTTTGCTGGATCCTGCATAAGCTGTCTGAGCGTTATCCGCGCACTCCGGGCAACTGGCCGGCGGTATTTCGCTACATTGCTGAGCTGGCGGCTGAGATGCGCGAGAAGGGCGTGTTTAACATGCTGCTGTCGGACGGTCGTTATCTGATGGCGTTCTGCTCGACCAATCTGTATTGGATCACTCGTCGTGCGCCTTTTGGCAAAGCCAAATTGCTCGATCAGGATGTAGAAATTGATTTTATGCAGCAAACAACACCGAAGGACGTTGTGACGGTGATTGCGACACAGCCGCTGACAGGAAATGAAACCTGGCACCGAATAGTGCCAGGCGAGTGGGCATTATTTTGCCTGGGTGAGCGCCAGGAATGACTTCGAGGCAGCATCCGGTGTAGAAATCACCGGCGTGCTGTTCACCGCATATTGACCCGTCGTCGTCACATTAACCGTTGGCGGTATGTGGTACTTCTCAAAGTACGCATAACCCGGCTGCAGTTCACGCCAGAAGTTGATGTACGTTGAGTAGCGATGACGCTGCATGTTGCTATCGGTCATATGGAACGGATAGATATTGATCTGTACATCCTGCTGACCGTTGCGCAGCGCAGCGTTGACGTAGGTAAAGATCTCGTCCATTGATGCGTTGGTCATGGCGTAGCAGCCAATTGAGACGCAATCACCGTGAATCATCAAATAGTTACCGTCATAGCCTTTATCACGATCGTATTGATTCGGGAAGCCGGTATTAATCGCGCGGTAGAAACGGCTGTCCGGTTTTAACTGGTTCAGCTTAACGTTATAAAACCCCTCCGGACTTTTAAAATCGCCCTGACGACGCTTAGGCCCTAATCCGCCAGAGAAATTACAAATGCGATAGCTGTCCAGCAGACGATATTCATTACCGATTTTGCCGTACAGTTCCAGCGTACGCTCTTCCTTGAAGATCTGAATAAAAACAGGAGTGCCAAGTAATTGTTTCTTTAACTCTTTGCTCACCGGTGCCGACAGTTGCGTTGGCTCTGGCGAAATGGCCCAGCTAAGGACTGGCATAAGAATCATCGCAAGCCACAATGCGATTCTGCCCATTCTGTGTGTACCTTGAAGTGAAGAGAGACGATGACGCTGAGCGTCTTGGTATTGCATTATCGGAAATATCCGCTACCGCAGCGCAACATTAACATTGTCTGAGGTTTAATCAAGACAGTCTCCGTGAAAATGGTGCAATCCTAAAGGGATTACGACCAGAATTTTGTAAACTTTAATTCATCGCTCAACAAATATTGCCGAAGTTTTTTACTGCTGTATACTTATCCAGTATTCGGAGGGCGTATGCGCAAAATCATTCATGTCGATATGGACTGCTTTTTCGCGGCCGTTGAAATGCGCGACGATCCTTCATTAACGGATATACCTATCGCCATTGGCGGCAGCCGGGTGCAGCGTGGTGTCATCAGCACCGCCAACTATCCCGCGCGTAAATATGGCGTGCGCAGCGCGATGCCGACGGCAATGGCGCTCAAGCTCTGCCCGCATCTGAAATTACTGCCTGGACGCTTCGATGCCTATAAAGAGGCGTCACGCCAGATACGCGATATTTTCGCACGCTACACCCCATTGATTGAGCCCTTATCACTGGATGAAGCGTATCTTGATGTCACCGATAGCGAGCATTGTCAGGGATCAGCGACGCTAATGGCGCAGGCGATACGTGCCGATATCCTGCGCGAAACCGGTTTAACCGCCTCGGCTGGCATTGCGCCGATCAAATTCCTCGCCAAGATCGCCTCCGATTTAAATAAGCCCAACGGGCAATACGTCATTACACCGCAAGTGATGCCGGATTTTTTACTGACGCTACCGTTGAGCAAAATTCCTGGCGTAGGAAAAGTGGCGACCAAAAAACTGGAAGAGATGGGACTGCGCACCTGCGCCGATGTGCAGAGAGCCGATCTCGCCTTGCTGCTGAAGAGATTTGGTAAATTCGGCCGCGTGCTCTGGGAGCGCAGCAACGGCATTGATGAACGCGATGTGGTGGTGGAGCGCGAACGCAAATCGCTCGGTGTCGAACGCACATTGATGGAGGACATCCACAACTGGGAGCAGTGTCTGGCAATCATTGATTACCTCTATGCTGAGCTGGATCGACGGCTGACAAATATCCGTCCCGACAAGCAAATCGCGCGTCAGGGCGTGAAGCTCAAATTTAATGATTTCCAGCAGACCACGCAGGAGCATGTCTGGCCGGTGTTGAACAAGGATGACATGATCGCAGTGGCGCGGCAGGCATGGGATGAAAGGCGTGCCGGGCGCGGCGTGCGGTTGGTGGGATTGCATGTAACGCTGGTGGATCCGCAATTGGAGCGGCAGCTAGTGTTGGGTTGGTAAAACCTTGAGTATGGCCTTGGCTATCATCCTGGCGGCTTGAAGCGCCGCCAGGATGCCCTATTCGCCCACTGAATTACTTCTTAGTGTACTTCGCTTCCAGCGTGGCAAACCACGGCGCAACAAAATCGTTGTTCACACCCCAGCCTGGAATAATCTTGTTCAGGGTTGCTACGTTAATCGCCCCTTGCTGGCTATTCAGCAACTGCTGCGAAATGGAAGACGCTTTAAACTCGTAGCTTGCCGGAGTGGCTTCACCCGCGATTTTATTGGCCACTAAGCGCATATTGACCGCACCGATGGTTTTTGGATCGACCGCGACCGTCTGCACCCATGGGCTGTTCTTCTCATGCATCAACTGCAAGTCCTGGTTGGACACGTCAATACTGTAGATTTTGATTTCAGTACGACCATTCTCTTGTAGCGCTTTATAAGCACCCTGACTGAACGCATCCCACGACGCCCAAATCGCATCTATTTTACCTTTAGGATATTTTGCCAGGATCGCACCCACTTTGTTGGCGGTGTCGCCCTGTACATCGGTAGAAACTGCGCCAATGGATTCCAGCTGATGAATGCCTGGATTCTCTTTCAGCAGTTTCTCATACACCACCTGGCGGCGTTCCTGCGGCGGGAAGCCTGCGACCCACAGTTTGATGATGTTGGCTTTACCATGGAAATCACTGATCAACTGACCCAGTGACGCCTGCGCCAGCGAGGCATCATCCTGCGCAGTGACGGTCACGCCATTGACCGGCGTATTTACCGGGGTATCAAAGACGGACAGTTTGATACCTGCATCGACAATGTGTTGCACCAGAGCGGTGGAGTAGGGTTCTTTGCCGTGAGAGAGAATGATGCCATCGTATTTCTGGCTGATCGCCTGATTAACAAAGTCCTGGAAACGCGCATCATCGCCGTTACTCAGGAAAGTACTGACTTTAAAGCCCAGTTGACGACCTTGCTGAATGGCACCGGCAATAAACTGCGTGGTGTTATCGTCAGACCCCAGGTTACGGATGATGGCGATGCGCACCGGACCTTCGTGATTCGCAATCGCTGCGGGAACCGGGGTAACGGTATCGGCAAAGGCAGCGCTGGCGTTCAGCAGGCTTAAGGCCAGCAGCGAAAGGGTAATTTTTTTCATTAGAATCTCTTTCTCAGTAAACGCGCCTTAGCGGCGCTGAATGTAGGTAATCGCCAGGGCCAGAGCCAGCACCAGGCCTTTGATAATGTCCATGGCGTAATACGGCACGGAGAGCATCACCAGCCCGTTCTGCAACACACCCAGAATCACCGCGCCCACCAGCGTACCGAGCGCGTTAGGTTTGCCGGAACCGGCCAGCGAGAAGCCGATCCATGCCGCGGCAACGGCATCCATCAAATATCCACTGCCGGCGTTCACCTGCGAGGAGCCAATACGCGATGCCAGCAGAATGCCGCCTAATCCGGCCAGCAGCGATGCGAGTACATAGGCCAAAACGCGGTAGCGCGTGGTGCGAATACCGGAAAGGCGTGCGGCTTCTGGATTGCCACCCAGCGCGTACATGCGACGGCCATGCTTGGTCAATGACAGTGCCAGTTGTGCCACAATCGTCACTACCAGCATGATGATCACAATGGTCGGCACCTGACCCAACAGACCGAACGCTGCGGGGATAGTGCCCTCCGCCATATCGCCGCTTGGCATCACCATATTCTCGGTAATCGAACCGCCGAAGCTGTAAGTCATCGCCACGCCCTGAATGACAAACAGGGTGGCCAGTGTAGCCAGCATGTCGGGAATGCGCAGAATCACGATCAGGAAGCTGTTTAGCAGCCCCACCAGAGTGCACAGCAGCAGCGTGATGATAATGGCTTCGGTGGTGCCAAAGCCGTGCCAGACAAACAGCGAAATCACCAGCGCATTGGCCAGTGAGGCGGTTGAGCCTACCGACAAATCGAAGCCGCCGATGGTCAGCGAAATCGACACACCAATCGCAATTACCGTGACGATAGCAATCGAACGCAGGATGTTGATGATGTTGGTGGGCTCGAGGAAGCTGTCCGATGCCAGACCAAACCCAGTGATCAGAATCACCACGGTCAGCAACATGCCCCATTTATAGAGAAAATCGAATAGTTTATGACGCAGAGAAACCTGCGGGTTCAGGGATAGTTCTTTGCTGCTCACGCAGGGGTTCCTCCGGTGGAATAAAGCAATAGCATCTCTTCTGTGGCCTGACGACCTTCCATCTCTGCCACAATGCGCCCATCCCAGAGCACACAAATACGGTCACATAAGCCGACCAGTTCGGAAAACTCGCCCGAAGCGTAGATGATGCCTTTGCCTTCACGTGCCAGGCCGTCAATCAGGCTGAACAGATCGGTTTTGGCTTTGATATCGACACCTTTGGTTGGCTCATCAAAGATCAGCACGTCAGCGTTGTTGCGCAGCCATTTCCCAATTGCCACTTTTTGCTGGTTACCGCCTGACAGACGACGCAGAATCTGCGCCGGGCCGGTGGTGCGCACGTTGAGGCGTTGAATCACCTCTTCGGCCCAGCGCCATGCCTGACGATGGCCGAACAGGCTCCAGCGCGAAAAGCTGTTATCGGCGCTGACGCTGAGGTTCATGCTCACCGGTTCATCGATGAAAATACCCTCTTTACGACGCTCTTCCGGCACCAGCGCCATACGGTTTTCCACCGAATCATGTGGAGAACGCGGTCGCCACGGTTTGCCGTGTAGCTCGCCTTTTTCCACACGACTTTTATTTGCACCAAACAGCGCCTTACACAGCTCGGTTTTCCCCGCGCCCGCCAGGCCGGCGATGCCGAGAATTTCGCCTTTGCGCAGATGCAGTGAAATGTCCGCCAGCAGTTGATCATCGTGCAGACCTTCCACCGAGAGCAGCAGCGGTTGCTCACTCTGTTCACGGCGAGGTGGATAGACATCGGTCAACTGGTGCCCCAGCATTTTCTCAACAATCTGCTCGCCACTCAGTGCCGCCATCGGGCTGCTTTCAATCAAGCGGCCATCACGCAACACGGTTAAGCGATCGCAGATGGCTTTTAGTTCGTGAATGCGGTGGGAGATAAACACCACGCCAATGCCGTTGCTTTGTAAACGACGCACCACGGTAAACAGACGCTCGCTTTCATGCTGATCCAGCGGCGCAGTCGGTTCATCCAGAATGAGAAAACGGCAGTGATGGGAGAGGGCGCGCGCCAGCAGGATTTGTTGTTTCTCCGTCAGCGAGCAGCGTTCCACCAGACGATTAACATCGATGTTCACTTCCAGCTGATTGAGCAGGGCACGCGCCTGACGGCGGATCTCGCGCCAGCTATAGACATGGCCGGGTTCTGCCAATTGATCGAGCAGGATGTTTTCCGCCACGCTCAACTGCGGTACCAGCGCCACATCCACTTCCTGCTGCACCAAATGAATACCGAGTTTTTTGGCATCGCGCGGGGTGCGAATCGAGACCGGCTGGTCATCCAGCAGAATTTCACCGCTGTAATGATTATGCGCGCCGGATAGCACCGCCATCAGGGTGGATTTTCCTGCGCCATTGGCCCCGGTCAACGCATGCACCGATCCGCCCTCGGTCAGAAAATCGACCTGGGTCAGTGCGGCAAAACCGCCAAAAGCGATGGAGATATTACGCATCTCCAGGCGGTTAATCGCACTCATTGGGCAGGCCTTTCATTAAGAGAGTGGGTGGCATTTTTTCTGAACCCATAACGCTGGACAACAAACGAAAGCGCATAAGCTAGCACGAAATCTTATTAGCCATCCAGACATCTGGGCGTAACGGCGTCTAAAACTAGAGAGGGAGTGTGGAGTGGTAGAATGCTGGGGTAATAAGCAGGATTTATAGTGAAATATGCTGCATGTTACTGTCGGTCTCAAAATGGATTCCGGCAAATATTGCGACCTTATTAGCAAGAGAATCCTTAACCTCAGGATTGCAGGCATAAAAAAACCAGGCCTTAGCCTGGTTCCTTACAGCATCGCAAAGACTTACGCCTTCTCTGGCACCACGTTCAGCAGCGCAGTCAGCAGTTTCCAGTACAGACCGACGCTCTCAATGTGCACCTGCTCATCCGGTGAGTGTGGACCGGTAATGGTTGGCCCAATCGACACCATATCCATGTTCGGATACGGCTTCTTGAACAGACCACACTCCAGACCCGCGTGAATCACCTGAATGTTTGGCGTTTTGCCAAACAGGGCTTCATAGGTTTTACGCGTCAGCGCCATCACCGGTGAATCAGCATCAGGCTGCCAGCCAGGATAACCGCCTTTTGGTGCGGTTTTCGCGCCAGCCAACTGGCCCAGTGAAGTCAGGGTTTCCACCACCCAATCTTTGCCGGTGTCGATCAGTGAACGAATCAGGCAGATGATTTCGGCATTGTCCTGATCCATGGTCACCACACCGACGTTCAGCGAGGTTTCCACCACGCCTTTGGCCACGTCAGAGTTGCGAATCACACCGTTCGGGGTGCTGTTCAGCAGGTTGATGAAGCGATCGCGGCTGTCGGTGGTCAGCGCCTGGCCCTGATGTGCCAGCGGCTCGGTGGTTAACGCAATGTTCTTCTCTTTAATGCCCAGCTCGTTCAGCAGCGTGGCCTGGAAATGAGCCGCAGCCGATTTGAGTGCATCCACTTTATGGCTGTCGATTGCCAGCGTGGCAAAAGCTTCGCGCGGAATCGCATTACGCAGCGTGCCGCCAGTGAACTCAATCAGACGCACATCCAGTTCCTGCGCGTAGACCGCAAAGAAACGCGCCAGCAGCTTGTTGGCGTTGCCCAGACCATGATGAATATCGGCACCGGAGTGGCCGCCTTTCAGGCCTTTCAGCGTTAGCTTCAGGGTTTCAAAGCCCGCAGGTACGGCTTCACGGTTTAATGGCAGGGTGGTGATGAAATCAATACCCCCCGCGCAACCCATGTAGATCTCACCCTCTTCTTCAGAGTCGGTGTTGATCAGGATATCGGCTTGTAGCCAGTTTGGCTGAAGACCAAACGCGCCATCCATGCCCGATTCTTCGGTCATGGTCAGCAGCACTTCCAGTGGGCCGTGGGTCAGGCTGTTATCAGCCAGCACCGCCAGCGCAGAAGCCATGCCAATACCGTTGTCGGCACCCAGCGTGGTGCCACGCGCTTTAACCCACTCGCCATCAACATAAGGTTGAATCGGGTCTTTAGTGAAGTCGTGCACCGTATCGTTGTTCTTCTGCGGCACCATATCGAGGTGCGCCTGCAGCGCGACAGGGGTACGTTTTTCCATGCCCGCAGTGGCCGGTTTACGAATCAGGATATTGCCGACCTGATCGCGCTCAACCCAAAAGCCTTGCTCTTTGGCCCAGTTGACCACGTGTTCGGCCAGCGCTTCTTCATGATAAGAAGGGTGTGGAATGGAGCAGATTTTAGCGAAAATATCCCACAGCGGTTGGGGGGAAAGTTGCGACAATTCAGACACAATGCATCTCCTGTGTCAGCGCGGCGGACATACCGCTCGCACGCCGGGTTCCAGTGAAAGATCGCCGTCAGCACATCTGACGTGATGTGGCTGAGAATATCACTGTTTTTCACCGGGTGCGTACTCAGGCGCGCTAAAATCCTGCATCCAATGCGACAGATGCTGGTTTTTAACGCGTCAGATCCTTATAATCTCGCGCAACCTTTTCCCCCTTGCCTATTTTTAAACCAACATTGTTGGTCGGGATTTCTTTTATGAGCGAAAAATACGTCGTCACCTGGGACATGTTGCAGATCCATGCCCGCAAACTGGCCCAGCGCCTGCTTCCTGTGGAACAGTGGAAAGGTATCATTGCGGTCAGCCGCGGTGGTCTGGTTCCGGCATCGCTGCTGGCGCGTGAATTGGGTATTCGCTATGTCGATACCGTCTGCATCTCAAGCTATGACCACGATCATCAGCGCGAAATGAAAGTGCTGAAGCGTGCGGAAGGCGACGGTGAAGGTTTCATCGTGATTGATGACCTGGTGGATACCGGTGGCACCGCGCAAGCGATCCGCGATATGTATCCAAAAGCGCGTTTCTGCACCATCTTCGCTAAGCCAGCTGGTCGTTCGCTGGTGGACGACTACATTGTTGATATTCCGCAGAACACCTGGATCGAACAGCCCTGGGACATGGGCGTGGTTTACATCCCGCCAATCGTCAAAAGCTGATTGATGCAACGCAAACAACGCCCGGTTATGCCGGGCGTTGTGCATTCTACGCCTCGCACCTAACATGTGGGTGCAGTACACTTTTAGGCATCTATGCGACTATCGCGGGAGAACGTCTAAGATGTCGGATAAAAACCTCAGCGAAGAGCTTTTTAAGCCCCGCTTTAAACACCCGGAAACCTCCTCTCTGGTGCATCGTCAGCACCATCATCCGGTTCAGGTGCACAACACCCTCGAAGGGGATACCCAACCTTGCTGGTATCGCATGCTCAACAAGCTGCTGTGGACGTGGCGCGGCCTGTCTCCGCAGGAGATCAGCGAAGTGCTGGCGCGCATCGCTATCAGTGAGTATGAGCACACTGATGACACCCAACTCGACACCGTGATTGGTTATCGCGGCGGGAACTGGAACTATGAGTGGTCGAAGCAGGCCGCCTTATGGCAACAGCGCGCGATGGAGAATGAAGATCACGAGGAAGCCGGGCATCAGTGGATGCGCGCATCTAATCTCTACAGTATTGCCGCCTATCCCTATATCAAAGGCGATGATCTGGCCGATCAGGCACAGGTGCTGGCAAACCGGGCATACGAAGAGGCCACGCAGCGTCTGCCTGGTGAGCTGAAAGCGCTGACCTTCCAGATCAGCGGTGGCAGCCCGGTCACCGGTTTCCTGCATATGCCTGCTGAGGCCAAAGCCCCATACCCAACGGTGCTGCTGTGCGGTGGCCTGGATTCGCTGCAGAGCGATCATTATCGCCTGTTCCACGATTATCTGGCCCCGCGTGGCATCGCCATGTTGACGCTGGATATGCCCTCTGTGGGCTTCAGCAGCAAATGGAAGCTGAACCAGGACACCAGCCAGCTTCACCAGCAGGTGCTGCGTGAGCTGAGCAATGTGCCGTGGATTGATCACACGCGCGTTGCGCTGTTTGGCTATCGCTTTGGCGCCAATGTCGCCACCCGACTGGCTTATCTGGAAGTCCCGCGTCTGCGTGCGGTCGCGACGCTCGGCGCGATGGTGCACAACGTATTTGTCGATGAGCAACGCCAGCAGCAACTACCGGACATGTACATGGACATGTTGGCCAGTCGTCTGGGGATGCCTTCCGCGTCAGACAGTAACCTGCGCATTGAGCTCAATCGTTACTCGCTGAAGGTGCAGGGCCTGCTGGGGCGCCGCACGCCCACGCCGATGCTGGCGGCTTACTGGCCGGGTGATTTGTTTAGTCCGGAAGAAGAGGCGCAGCTGATTGCCAATTCCTCCGCACAGGGCAAAGTGTTGGCTATTCCCGCCACGCCGGTGTTCTCGAGTTTTGAGAAGGCGTTAAATCAAATTTGCGACTGGCTGGCAAAACAATTGGGTGTATGACTGGCAAAAAACCAACGTTCTGCTACTACTTATATCCGGGATATTTTGCGTTGCGCGCGTGATTCGCGTAATGAGAAACAATTTTACGGTTATTTGAGGGAGAATTAGCATGACGTTACCGAGTGGTCATCCCCGTAGTCGCCTGCTGAAGCGCTTCACCGAATTGGGGCCGTACATCCGTGAAGGAAAATGTGAAGAGCAGCGTTTCTTCTTCGATTGCCTGGCAGCGTGTGTCAACGTCAAACCTGCACCTGAACTCCGCGAGTTCTGGGGCTGGTGGATGACGCTGGAAGCGCACGAAGACCATTTCACCTATGAATACCACTTTGGTTTGTTTGATAAAGAGGGTGATTGGGGTGTGGCAACCATTAAAGGCAAAGAGAACAACGAGAAAGTGGAGAGTACGCTGCGTAATTTCCATGAGCGTCTAAAAGTGGTGTTGAAGGATCTTAAATTGGATCTTAAACCTGCATCGGGTTTTAAAGAAGAGCCGGTGAAGCTCAGCGCTTAATCACGCCATCGTCGGACTCGGCTTTTAAGCCCGCTAAACAGACAAAAAGAAGAAAGAGCCGGTGATGAGCCGGCTCTTTTTTTATAGACACATTGAGGGTAAATCAGACGACTTAGAACTGGTAAGTCAGACCAACAGCAACGATGTCGTCGTTGTTCAGTGACAGACGGTTGTCGTCGTTCAGCTGGTTGATTTTGTAATCAACGTAGGTAGACATGTTCTTGTTGAAGTAGTAAGTCGCGCCAACGTCGATGTATTTAACCAGGTCCGCATCGCCGATACCTTCGATGTCTTTACCTTTGGTCTGCACATAGCCGATAGACGGACGCAGGCCGAAGTCGAACTGGTACTGTGCAACCAATTCAATGTTCTGCGCTTTGTTCGCTGCACCTGACACGGAAGCACCGGTCACTGAGTTGGTGCCGCTGATTGGGGTCATGTTGCGGGTTTCGGTGTAGATTGCGGCCAGGTAAACGCTGTTAGCGTCATACTTGATGCCCGCGCCCCATGAATCCGCTTTGTCACCAGAACCGTAAGCACGCGCTTGCTGCTGATTAGTACGGTCAGAAGAGGTGATAGCAGACATCAGGCTGATGCCGGTGCTGCCGATGGTGTAGCCCAGTGACGCACCGTAACCGTCGCCGTTCTGGCGAGAGGTATCAGTGGCGCTACCACGTGCGTTAGCGCTGGTAGAGTCGTTTTTACCCTGGTATTGCAGCGCGAAGCGCAGGCCATCAACCAGACCGAAGAAGTTGCTGTTACGATAAGTCGCAACACCCGTCGCACGCGCAGTCATGAAGTTATCAGTACGCGCAGTACCGTCACCACCGAATTCTGGGAATACGTCAGTCCATGCCTCAACGTCGTACAGCACGCCGTAGTTACGACCGTAGTCGAATGAACCGTACTGACCGAATTTCAGACCCGCAAAGCCCAGACGGGTTTTGTTACCTGAGTTAGCGTCAGAACCTTCAGAGTTGTTAACGTTGTACTGGTATTCCCACTGGCCGTAGCCGGTCATCAGATCGTTGATCTGGGTCTGACCCTTGAAGCCGATACGAACGTAAGATTTGTCACCATCGTTTGAAGCGGCATCACTAAAATAATGCTCAGCTTTAACGCGGCCGTAGAAGTCCAGTTTGTTACCGTCTTTATTATAAACTTCTGCGGCGTGTGCGGTGGAAGCCAGTGCCAGCGCTGATACGACTAATGCCAGTGTGCTCTTCTTCATTTGCTATCAATCCCAATGAGTAAAATTTGTTGTACCCTTGAAAGGGTTTGTAAAACAGGGGACTTTTTACCGACTGGTGATGAAAGTTTTATGACAGTTTTTCTGATTTCTTGTTAATCGCGAACTTTTGGTCTACTGCATTGTCAGGGGATTTTTGTGCTTTTCCCCTTGCTGTTATTGGCTTCCTCGCTCACTCCTGATAAAACGTCCCTTCGCAGAATTTTTTTCTTATATGGCAGGAAAAACATGAGTGGCAGTCAGACCCTTGTGGTCAAATTGGGTACCAGCGTCCTCACCGGCGGTTCGCGTCGGCTGAATCGTGCGCACATGGTGGAGTTGGTTCGTCAGTGTGCACAACTGCACGCGGCGGGTCATCGTATCGTTATCGTCACATCAGGCGCGATTGCCGCCGGACGCGAACACCTGGGTTACCCCGAACTGCCACCTACCATCGCCTCAAAGCAGCTGCTGGCTGCGGTGGGGCAGAGCCGTTTGATTCAGCTGTGGGAGCAGCTGTTCTC